>JANXLO010000115.1 GCA_025355115.1 Chthonomonadaceae bacterium | reverse complement strand
ATCCAGAGGCAGCTCCGGAACGCAAGGAGTTCGGTGTCGCTCTGCTCACCTGTGAGACGTCGCCGGTTAACACTAGCCTGGCGCGAGCCGCGATTCGCGCCCTGACGCGAGATGCGTTGCTCGCTCCCCACCTGATGGATCGTGAACTGTATCGCAATCTGAAAGTCTATGCGAACGACGCCGCTCTCCGAGCCGATCTGCCCTCGCTGCCTGCCCCCCTGTTGAACGCGAGCTTCAGCAGTCGCGAGCCTCCGCTCGCTCTGACATGGGAGCCTCGCGATATCGGCTCGATGCCGGTTTACGACGCGGCGTATCTTCCTAACGGTCGCTGCCTGGCTGCGCTCGGCGAGGCGGGGGCTCGGCTGCTGACGCGGGATGGGCGCGAGGTTGCGCGCTTCTATCAGCCTGCCTATCGCCTCGTCGTGGCGGACGGCGGTCAGCGTGCGATCGCCATCGCCCCGCGTGGAGCGACACTCCGGCTGGCGAAAATCGACCTGACGACACTCGCTTCTGCGCATTGGTGCGAAACCACGCTGAACGCCTTCGCGCCTGACTACGACGGTTCGCACTGGTTTGTCGCGACAGCAACCGACCTCCTCGCTATAGACGTGACATCCGACCGATTTCAGGCACTCTGGCGCACGCCCGATCTCACCGGACATGCGATACAGATCGCCCGCACCGTTCTGGACTGTTCTCTGCTCCTGCGTGAACCGCAGGCTTCTTCAGGCTCCATCGCCGTTCCGGACCTGCCGGAGACATGGTGGAAGTGGCGTTTCGCGTTGCCGGCCCTTGTGATGCGCGACCGTTTGGAACTGAAGCCTCTGCCCGATCTTCGCTTCCCCTTCACTTGCGGCATCGGCTCCGTGGGAGAGACGGCGGAGCTTGCTGTGCAGCCATCGCAACTCGCGGACGGCTCGCTGCAAATGGGCCTTGCGCTTACGGTGACAGGGTCCATGTACTTCACCGATTCCATTCCAGGCGAACATCAGCCGTTGCAGCCGATGCTCGGCGGCATCTGGCTCGCAGTGCCCTATCGAAATGCCGAAGGCGTCTCGATGCGATTGTATGACCGCGTGCATGGAAAATGCCGTGCGGAGTTCAAGCTGAACGGCGCGAAGCTGCTGTCTGTCCGATTGACTGGATCACATCTCACTCTCGCCGACGACCTGGGGCGCCTAATCGTCCTCAACCTCGTCACCGGAGAGCTCATTCGCAACCTCAGAATGCTTTGAAAGTTCTAATTGCTTCATGCAAGATGATAAATAGAAGGCAGTCGGTTCACATTTGGGTAATCCGACTGCCTCTTGCTGGCCCAACACCGCGCATATCTGGTTAAGAATACGCGGATTTTGTTTTGAGTGTTCGGCGCCTTCGCAAGCCGGCACCGCACAGTGCGAAGAGGCCCGCGCCAAGCATGGCGAAGTTGCCAGGCTCAGGGCACAGAAATGAGG
>JANXLO010000084.1 GCA_025355115.1 Chthonomonadaceae bacterium | reverse complement strand
TTCATCTCCGGATGTGTCTGACCTGCGGCCACGTTGGGTGTTGCGACTCCTCCAAAAACAAGCATGCGACAAAGCATTTCCACGCAACTCAGCATGCCGTAATCCAATCGGCCCAGCCCGGCGAAACGTGGCGCTGGTGCTATATCGATCAGACGTCGGTATGACAGCCGGACAGCCAATGATTATAGCTAGCAAGTCGAATCAGACCAATCGCAAACAGGAATTGCGAAGAAAAGTGTCGCTGGCGAGGGAGCGGACACTCGCTCTTCTAACCTGGGTGCCTGATGAGTTTTTTCAAATCAGAGTCCACGATTTTTACAGTCCGGTCGGGTGGCATTTCGGGCATATAGGGATGACGGAGGAGGCGTGGGTTTTAGAGCATGCTCTCCAAAAGCCCTGCCGTGACGAGCGACTGCGGTTCCTGTTCGCGAACATCCCGGACAATCCCAAGGACAATCGGGTGAATCTTCCCTCACGGGAGGAGGTGGTCGCCTATCTAGCTGCAACACGACAACGCGCTATGGAGGCGTTGGAGCAGACAGATCTCTACGACTCTAACCCGCTGATCGCGGATGGCTATGCCTGGGAGTTCGCGCACCAGCATGAGTGCCAGCATCAGGAGACGATCATCGAGATGCTGCAGCTTATCACTAAGAGGAGCACTGCACCTCAGACTACACCTTTTGGGCTGCGGGAATCGGACGCAATTGACACTCCGACAGAGATGCGTGTGGTGTCAGGCGACGTGTTCCGAATGGGCTCCGACGATCCAAATGGTTACGACAACGAAAAGACGGCGCATGACGTCGAGGTCGCCTCGTTCGAACTTGACGTTGCCCCCGTCTCGGCGGGTCAGTGGCTGCACTTCATGCGTGAGGGGGGATATCGGCAAAGGGGCCTCTGGACACCGGACGGCTGGCAGTGGCGTGAGCAGGAAAACGTGACGGCTCCGGAGTATTGGAACCCAGTGCAGGCAGGCAATGCGTACGCGTATGCCGGGCCTCGAGGATTTCGCGATATTGACCCGAACGAGCCGGTGAGCAGCCTTAGCTGGTATGAAGCGGAGGCATACGCTCGCTGGATCGGCAAACGACTACCCGCCGAGGCTGAATGGGAGTTCGCCGCCGAGCCAGGAGAAGTCCCTGGCAGCGTCTGGCAGTGGACTTCATCGCCGTTTTTGCCCTATCCGGGCTTTCGGGCCTTTCCCTATGACGGCTACTCTGTGGAGCACATGGACGGCAGACACTACGTCTGTCGGGGAGGCTCCTGGGCAACCGACACATGCATCCGCCGCCGCACCTTTCGCAACTGGTACGTGCCGACTTATCGGCAAGGCCTGTTGGGCGTGAAGTGCGCGAAATGAATGGCTGTGCGGCGAATGCGATATGCTCGAGACTTTGAACTGGCGGGACGCAGATAGGCAGGGAAGATGATCGAGATGATGGGTGTGGGGAAACGCTACGGAAACACGGTCGCGCTGCAGCCGACCGATCTGACCATTCCCGCCGGGCGCATCACTGCGCTCATTGGGCCGAGCGGCTGCGGAAAATCGACCCTGCTGCGACTGCTGATGGGCCTGTTGGAGCCGACATCCGGAACCGTTCGTTTCGATGGAACGCCAGTCAATGCCCAGACCGCTCAGGAGCTGCGCCGCCGAATGGGCTACGTTATTCAAGATGGCGGTCTATTCCCCCATCTCACTGCAGGGGAGAACGTTCTGTTCATGGCGAAGCACCTTCGCAAACCAGCGGACGCTTCCCAGCAGCGGTTGAGTGAGCTTTGCCTCCTCACCCGTTTTCCTGCAGAAGGGCTGTCCCGCTATCCCATCGAGCTCTCCGGTGGCCAACGGCAACGCGTCGGTCTGATGCGCGCATTGATGCTCCAACCGGAGGTACTGCTGCTCGACGAGCCGCTTGGCGCACTCGATCCGCTCGTTCGTGCCGGACTTCAGACGGACCTCAAACGAATTTTCGCCGAACTTAAGCAGACGGTCGTGCTGGTGACTCATGATATGGGGGAAGCGGGATTTCTAGGTGACACGATAGTTCTCCTTTCCGAGGGAGCAGTAGTGCAGAAGGGGACGCTCGAAGACCTACGCGATCGCCCTGCAGCCCCGTTTGTGACCGAGTTCTTAAGCGCGCAAAGGAGTCTGGTGCAGCTGTGAAAACCCTCTATGACATTTTATGGAAACAGCTTCCTCGGACGAGCGCTTGGAGCAGGAGCGCAATGTGTATTCCGGTAGTCAAGCGGCTTTTAATGCTCCCGTCGGCTCTCTTGCTTGCAGGCTTCGCTCTGTCCTCAAACGCGCAGACCATAGTCAGTAGACCTAAGAGGTTACCTGCTATCGTCATCGGCTCCAAGAAGTTTCCCGAATCAAACGTCCTTGGGAAAATTGCGAAACAGACGCTTGAGAAGGCGGGCTTCGAAGTGGAGCATAAGGAAGACCTGGGCTCCACAGGCATCGTCTGGGGGGCGCTAAAGGGCGGCAGCATCGCAGTCTATCCTGAGTACACCGCGACCTTATCTCAGGATATTCTCAAGGTGAAGGGTGAAATGTCGTCGGATGCCCTACGGGACGCCCTTAAGAGAGAAGGCATCGGGATTGGC
>JANXLO010000061.1 GCA_025355115.1 Chthonomonadaceae bacterium | reverse complement strand
CTGGCCTTGACAGTCTGCCCCGCCTCCGGTATAATAACCCCGTTTGCAACACATCGGTTCGCCGTGATAGCTCAGTTGGTAGAGCAGTGGACTGAAAATCCACGTGTCCTTGGTTCAAGTCCGAGTCGCGGCATTATTTTAACAATTGGGTTCTATCGCAGTCGATTCCAATCCCGCATCGATAACAGTGTTTCCTGAGACGCTTGCCTCTGTTTTCAGCGCATCGAATCCTGCGCTGGATTCTCCTCTGATGCAGTTGCCGCTTCGACGACATGCACACGATCCCCAATCCGAATTGATCCATTGGCGACAACGCGAGCCATCTTGCCTAGCCGACCGGCTGCCTCCGCTTTTGTCTTCCCCTGATAGCACTCGAATTTGGCGCACCCTGTCCGCGGCTCCGTCACCTCGATGCACGCGCTCATTCCGATCTGCAGCCGAGTGCCCGCGGGCAGACCATCCAACTCCACATCAGCCAGAATTAGCTGCTCGCCCAACGCGCCGGGTGCAGCAGTGAAGCCCTCATCTGCCAGACTTCGAATCGTGTCGGCAGCCATAATGTTCAGCTGTCGCGTTGGGCTGACTCCCTTTGCATCCCCTTCGATGCCATGCCCTACCACCAGACGGGCTTCCTGCAGAGGAAGTCGGGTGTAGCCACCCTCCTGAGCTGGCGCAGTCCCTGGCTTGTAGACTATGCTGATTAGTTCACCCATTTTGTTGTCCTCCATCTCTGGCTCACCATACGGTGCAGACAGGTTCCGAATAGTTCCCGCTTCGTTTACTAGACTACCCCCATTATGGCGCACCGCGCACAAAAAACTGCTCTGACACGCCCGCAAAAGAAAAGAAAAGGCCGCTCCATTTCCACGTAGGTCGCGCAGCGTCAACGCTTCATTGCGCTGTCCAATATCCACACTTCTATAGCCTCACAATGGAGGAGTACCAGCCAATTTGCACGCCGCTCGGCATTATCGCTCTTATAGGGTACAGTTGTGCAACGAGACAACCGACAGGCAGTTGATATTATGGACGGTTGAACTATGCGAGCGTATCTGCGTAGTTGTAAGCGGCGAGGGCGTTTCGATACCTCAAGCAGATGACTGGACGATAATGACCGCTGATACCGAGACCAACATGAATACTGATGACTTTCTGGTCGAAAGCAGCGCGATTCGAGTGCAGGCAGCCACAACCGTCGGTGAAGCTTTGGAGCGGCTGGCCGCGGTGCTCGATGCAGCCGAAATGGGCACATTCCGTTGGGAGATGGAATCGGATGCTCTCGACTGGGACACCAATCTGGACAGACTTTTCGGCTTGGCCTCCGGAACTACGGTTCGCACCCTCGAGAACTTCCTGTCCTGCGTTCATCCTGCTGATCGTGTTGCGGTGTTGGCCCAATGCGACCAGTGCCGGAACGAGGGGAGGGATTTCGAGGCGGAGTATCGGGTGGTATGGCCCGCCGGGTCGCTGCATTGGCTCTATGTGAAAGGCAAAACTTTCTTCGAGCGCGGCAAGCCTGTGACGATGACTGGCGCCTGCGTGGACATCACCAGACGGAAGGTGTCGGAGGCCGCTCTTCAGGAGCGCACTCGGCTGGCGGAGCTTGGCGTGGAGATTGGCATTGTTCTCACCTCCATTAACCCGCTCCCGGTGATTCTGCGCAGATGCTCCGAAGCGCTGGTGAAGCATCTTGGCAGCGCGTTCGCCCGCATCTGGACGCTCAATGAGGCCACGCAGACTCTGGAACTGCAGGCGAGCGCGGGACAGTATACGCATCTGGACGGCCCTCACAGCAGCATCCCCATCGGCCGGTTCAAGATAGGGGAGATAGCTAGGGATCGAAAGCCTCATCTCACCAACGCCGTCGTCGGTGACCCGCGAGTGGGGGATCAGGAGTGGGCACGACGGGAGGGCATGATCGCCTTCGCCGGCTATCCGCTAGTGGCGGAAGATCGGCTACTGGGCGTAGTCGCGATGTTCGCCCGTCACTCGTTATCCGAGAATATACTGGACGCTCTCGGCTCAATCGCCAACCAGATCGCCCTCGTTATCGAGAGCAAGCGCGCTGAAGAGCATATTCAGACTTTGAACGCGCGCTTGCAGAGGGCGATGATCGAGACCCACCACCGCGTAAAGAACAATCTGCAGCTTATGTCGGCTCTCATCGACATGCAGCGCGGAAGTTATGAGGATCTCGTCCCAATTTCGGAGTTCGTGCGTCTGAGCGCGAATGTGCGTGCGCTTGGCGTCATTCATGATATCCTCACACAGGAGGCGAAGGAGGGGAATGAGCAGGAGACCCTCTCCGCAAAAGCCGTGCTTGACAGCCTGCTTACCATGCTGAGAGGCACCGCTGGAGAAAACCGTCTCACGTTTGAGATTGAAGAGATTCGCCTTATTGGACGGCAGGCTACCTCCCTTGCGCTCATCACTAATGAGATGGTCTCCAACGCTCAGAAGCACGGCAGAAGTGAGACATACGTCACACTGACCGCCCGCGGGAAGACAGGCAGGCTGGAGGTCTTGGACGACGGCCCGGGATTCCCGCCGGAATTCGATGCGATCTCGGCTTCGAACACCGGTCTGGAGTTAGTGGAAAGCATGGCCGAGTGGGACATGCGCGGCCAGACGAAGTACGAATCAAGGCCGGAAGGCGGGGGACATGTGACTCTCGACTTCTCTATCGCAGAAGCTTGAGCAAGAGCTTCAATAGGGATTAATCGATGCTTATCGGCAGGCCGGCTTGTCCGCTGAACATGCGTGGCCTGCGCCCAATCTTCAGGCCCGTGAATCCGCAGGAGTGTAGAGCGTCAGCTCTTGGAGGCGCTGGTAGAGGCCGCCTGCGACCATCAGCTCCTCATGCCGCCCCTGCTCGGCAAGCCCCGTCTCGTCCACGACCACGATCCTGTCCGCATTGCGGATGGTCGCCAGGCGGTGCGCAATGACGAGCGTGGTGCGGCCCTCCGACAGGTCGGCGAGCGACGCTTGAATGGCCCGCTCGGTCTCGGAGTCCAGCGCGGAGGTCGCCTCGTCCAGGATGAGTATGCGCGGGTTTTTCAGGAACATGCGCGCTATGGACATTCGTTGCTTCTGCCCGCCCGAGAGCTTGACCCCACGCTCGCCGATAACAGTGTCCATGCCATCTGGCAACTGCGCGATCATATCGTCGAGGCGTGCTCGGCGAGCGGCTTCCCAAATCTCCTCGTCCGTTGCCCCCAGCCGGCCATAGGCGATGTTCTCGCGGATCGTCCCTCCGAAGAGAAAGACGTCCTGCTGCACGATCCCGATGTTTCGGCGGAGCGAGGCGAGCGTCATGTCTCGAATGTCGATGTCGTCGATGCTGATACGGCCCCCGCTTCGCTCATAAAACCTGGGCAGCAGCGAGCAGAGCGTCGTCTTCCCCGCCCCACTTGGCCCTACGAACGCGATGGTCTCCCCCGGCTGAATGGTAAGATCGATGTCCTGGAGCACCTGCCGGTCGGCCTCGTAACCGAAGCTCACTCCCTCGAAACGGATCGTCCCCTTCAACTGCCCGACCTCAATCGCGCCGGGAATATCCGCGATGTCCGGGGCCGTGTCGAGCAGTTCAGTGTAGCGCCTGAACCCCGCGATGCCCTTGGGATAGGTCTCCAGAACGGCGTTGATCTTCTCGACCGGGCGGAAGAATATATTGACCAGCAGCAGAAAGCCCATGAAGCCGCCGACGGACAGGTCGTGGTGCAGCACGAAGTATGCGCCGGAGATCATGACGAAGACCTGCACGATTCGCATGGTCATGTAGCTGAGCGACATGCTCTTCGACATCAGCGAGTAGGCATCCAGCTTAGTGGCGCGGTACTTCGCATTGTCCTTCGCGAACAGGTCGCGCTCGTGGTCCTCGTTAGCGAACGCCTGCACCACACGAATGCCCCCGACGTTCTCCTCAATCCGCGCATTGAAATTGCCTACCTGTCCGAACAGCGACCGCCAAGTGCGTGTCATCGCCGCGCCGTACCGGGTGGATATCCAGGTCATCGGAGGAACGACAAGCCCGGTGAGCAGAGCGAGGCGGGCATTGAGAGTGTACATGAGAAAGAAGGAGCCGAGGAAGGTCATCACGGCGATGAAGGCGTCCTCTGGGCCGTGATGCGCGACTTCGCCTACCTCCTCCAGATCCTTGGTCACGCGGGCGACGAGATGGCCGGTCTTCTGGTTATCGAAGAAGCGAAAGGAGAGCTTCTGCAGGTGATCGAATATCTTGCGCCGCATCTCGGTCTCGATCCCGATGCCGAGCACATGCCCCCAGTAGTTGACGATATACTGCAGCCCGGTGTTGACAAGGTAGATCATGAGGAGCCCGACGGCCGCCGCGATGATAAGCCCCCAGTTCTGGCCTGGCAGCAGCTTGTCGACGAAGACGCGAATCGCGAGAGGAAAGGCAAGCTCCAAAAGGCCTGAGATGACTGCACAGGAGAAATCGAGAATAAACAGCCGCCGATGCGGTCGGTAGTAGGCGAAGAAGCGTGGAAACAGTGGGTTCATGCAGACTCCGGTTCAAACTGGGCAATTCGTGCTATCGCGCAACGTGCGCCAACCTCTCTTCTGACGATTCCGAGCCCTTCTGAGTTTCCGCAAGCATACGGGCTGCCAATCATACAGCGAGAAGTTTTGCTCGCAGTCCCTTCACGTCTGCTTACTGCGCGTTGCACTTATGGCAATGCAAATACTGCGTTCGAGAGAATGATTTTGGCTAACAGTCAGCGAATAGTAAGCAATGATTACGGGCGAACTTAAAAGTCACGAGGCAAAGTCATGAGTGAACTGGCTCCAAGCTTCGCTGGCTACGACGGCTTCCTACGAGATCTCAAGCAACGAATCCAAGCGGCGCAAATCAAGATCATATTCGATAAGGTTGTGAAGCCTATAGAGAGGGAGTGGTACGTTCGCGCAGCACTAGAGTACGGATGGAGTCGAAGCATTCTGGCACATCAGATCGAGACGAAACTGTTCGAGAGACAGGGCAAAACTATCACGAACTTCGAGCGTACGTTGCCCGCGCTTCAATCCGATTTTGCGCAGCAAGTCCTCAATGACCCGTTCAATTTCGAGTTCCTGACGATCCAGAAGGACACCCTTTCCGGGATGGGTTGCTGTATCAGCACAACCTGGCGGGCCAGCGCACGGTCCTTGACGCCGTGTGGATTTAAACTGCAGGCTTTCTCACCATATTCGCCTACTCCATACTCGGGTAGTATCAACTTGGGTTTAATACAATACGAAGGCTGCAATCTGCACAGAAATCAAAAGACGCGATATGAAGAAGATTGTATCGAGGCTGTTCATTTCGATAGATGGCGTTACGGAAGCGCCTCATAAGTGGCAATTTGATGTCTTCGATGAGGACATGATCGCCATCATGACGGCACATCTCGCAGAGGAAGACACCATTCTTCTCGGTCGCAGAACTTATCAGGAATGGGCAGGCTACTGGCCTACCTCCACGGATGAACCGTATGCAAGCCACG
>JANXLO010000048.1 GCA_025355115.1 Chthonomonadaceae bacterium | reverse complement strand
CTGACATGGTGCTGCTCGCCCGCGAGATGCTGCGGAACCCCTACTGGCCTCTGCTCGCCGCCAAGGAGCTGCATCAGGAGATCCCCGTCCCGCCGCAGTACGAACGTGCCTGGAAGCGTTAAATGCGGCGATGCAAACCCGCAAAAAAGGCCGCTCCTCTGAAGGAGCGGCCTTTAATTCTCAATGGACTATTGGCGTTGAGTGCGCAGAGAGCGGAAGCTCACCATCTCCCGGTTTTTCTCGTCCCAGAGATGATAGCCTATGCACTTCAGGCTGTTCATGAGCGTCAGCGTACGTGCATTACGCAGTTCGGGCACCTCGTCATAGCACTTCTGCAGGTTGTAGTTAGGTATGCGAGGGCGCAGATGGTGAATGTGATGCAGGCCGATGTTGCCGGAAAACCACTGAAGCACTTTCGGCAAGCGGTAGTACGAACTGCCTTCCAGCGCCGCTCGAATGGGGTCCCACTCCGGATGATGCGCCCAGTAGACGTCCTCATACTGATGCTGCACGTAGAAAAGCCACACGCCGAGTGAAGCCGCAACAGCGATGACCGGCAGTTGAATCAACAGATAGGTTTTGAAGCCGATTGTGACGCTGGCCAGCAATACCACTGCGAGAAGCGCGAAGTTCGTAATCCATACGCTCTGCCGCTCTCGTTTGCCGGAGCGTTTGTGGATAAATCGGTGGGCGATCACGAACTGAATCGTCGGCCCCACAAGGAACAGCAGGAAGGGATGCCGAAACAGTCGATAGAACAGTTTCTCCGATAGCCCTGCGTCGCGATACTCCTCGAGCGTGAGCGTCTTGATGTCGCCGATGCCGCGCCGCTCCAGATCCTGTGCCATTGCATGGTGAGCCGCGTGCTCGTGCTTCCAGTCGTCGAATGGCGTAAAGGTCAAGACGCCGCATATATAGCCGAGAAACCGGTTCGCACTGTGCGACGGCAGGTAGGAGCCGTGCCCGCAGTCGTGCTGAAAGATGAAGATCCGTACCGTCAATCCGGCAGTGATCGGGATGAGTGGGCATAGGTACCAGAGCGAGTGGTGTGAATTGACTATCCAGACCATGAGAGCCCAGAGACCGACGAAGGGCACAAACGTGTTGATGATCTGACCGACAGCTTTGCGGGGATCAGGTTTTTCATATTGTGAGAGACCGCGGTACCAGGGGGCCTGGACTACCTGCGTTTTCAACTCACCGGGACTGACACTCATTCTCGCCTCCAGGGCAGCCTACAGGGATTCAGCATTATAGCGAAGAGATAGGCACTCTAATTATACCCAACCAGTGAAACTCGAAGCAACCGCGGCAGCATTTCCCCTTGTTTGGGGAAAGGGTCCCGTGGCCTCCATTGCAGTATACGAAGACAGCTGTCAAAATTACGCCGAATGAAAGTTCTGCGTTTAGGCGCTCGTTCGTCAAGAGGAGCATTGAATGAAGTGTTCAGCCGTGAAGTTGGGGGTCATGCTCCTATGGGTAGCACTGGGAATCGCTGCGGCGACTCTGTACGGAATCCTAAATGACCAGATCACCGTCAGCCTCTCCCCCGAATACTTCTCCGTGTTCAAACGGGAGCAGTTCGCGGATGTTCTGCGAGGTGCAGGTCTGCAGAACGCACCGGCAAGAGTGCAGGCAATCTTTGTCGGCGCCCTGGCGACATGGTGGTTCGGCCTCTTCCTTGGGATCGTCCTAAGCATCAGCAGCATGGTAGGCCGCCATCCTGCACTTCCAACACGCCTCTATATGCGCGCAGTCGGCGGTGTAGTGTTGTATGCGCTGTGCCTTTCCGTAGTTTGCAGTGGGATAGGCTATCTGGCCGAGCCTTTTGTCCGGCCAACTGTAGAGAATTGGCCATTTCTCGAGAGGATAAACGACGTTCGCCGCGCCTTCGCGGTCGGGTTCTGGCACGACGGAGCCTATCTGGGAGGCTTCGTCGGAACATTCATCTCAGGATTATGGGCGCAGAGGAAGCGAAGAGTGAAGTCTGACCACCGTGTGATTTCCGGCGCGGACACCGTCATGTAACCGCTGTGTGACCGTGCATTCATTCCGGCGACGCTGCACACCGCTATGTCCGCACACCGCCGCGCCCTCACTCCGGTGATCTACACTCGTGAAATTTCCGTTTGGAAGACATTCGCTTGTTACTGAGAGGTGTTTTCAACAGCAATAACTGATTTGCTTTTATCTTGAGATCAGGCGCGTCGCCTTACAACACGACGCAGGATTTTGCGCAGGGGTTCAATCTCCTCCATGCGGAGCAGAAGCGCGAAGAGCAGGTAGAGGCCCATGCCGACGGCGGCGCAGATCGCAAGAGCCTGAAAGGCGTTGAGCAAAGCGTGGGGAATGACCGGGGGCGGCAGCTTGAGCAGGGCTGCCCTCTGAGCTGCCATCACGTCGCGATAGTTGGATGTCCGCATATAGAGCGCTCGGCACGAGACGGCCACGACCGCGGTAGCCAAGCTTATCTTGAAAACGGAGGCGAGCAGCTTCCCTCCATCGATGCCTTGCAGACGACGGCGAAGCAGGAGAAAAAGGATGGCCATATTGGCGGTCGCCGCAATCGAGGTCGAGAGCGCCAGACCACGATAGCCCAGTCTGTGGAGCAGAAACGGATTGAGTGGAACGAAGAGCAGGAAAGTGACCAGAGTACCCACGATGACGGGGGTTCGCGAGTCTTTCATCGAGTAGAAGGCGCGGGCGATGAGGGACTGGGCCGACCACGCCATGATGCCGACCGCGTAGAAGTTCAGAGCCGTTGCCGCCACGACCGAGTCGGCGGTGTGGTAGCGGCCTCCCTGCAGCGCAAGCTGCACGATAGGCACCGAAAGGACGATCATGAGCGCAGAGCAGGGAATGGTCAGGAACAGAATGAACCGTAAACCAAAATTCGTGGTGCGGCGTATCGCCGCGATGTCCTTCTTCACGAATTGCGCCGCGAGTGTTGGCAGAATGGCGATTGAGACCGCCTGCCCGAAAACGCCGAGCGGCACCTGCATCAACTGGTTGGCGCGGTTGAGAGCCGACATCGTACCCTTGTCGAGGTAGGATGCGTAGTAGCGGTTCATCAGTACACTGATCTGCGGAAGAGCCACACCCAGCAGGATCGGCAGCATCATGCGCCATACCTGTAGTGAGCCCTCCTTGACGCCGGGATCACGCAGCAGTTTTTGAAGG
>JANXLO010000033.1 GCA_025355115.1 Chthonomonadaceae bacterium | reverse complement strand
GCCGCAATCCCAATGGCGTTATGGCTCTCTTTGAAGGCTTCGAGATAACGATTTTTAGAAGGCATTCAGATCTGCGCGCTTTCAAGAGGGAAATAAAGGATCACTCTCATTATGGCCTACAAGCGTGGAAACATGGCTCGGATTTCGCCCAGAAGACGCAAAAATTCGGGCTGCGAGGTGATGCCCTTTTGCCAGGCGATGCCGCGCTCCACGAGGTTGTAAGTGGCTTGAATGCGCGCTCCGGGGATCACTTCGCCCTGCGCGTCCCGATCTCGGCCCATCAGCCAGATTGTGTCGCAGATCGAAAGCGCGGCGGTGATGTCATGGGTGATAATGATGAACGTTTTGAGCTCGTTGGTCTGCGCCATCTCGACGATAAATTCGCATAGTCGCTCCTCCGCCAGCAAATCCAGGCCAGTGAAGGGCTCGTCCAGAAGCAGAAAGTGGTCGCTGCACATGAACTGCTGTGCGATTGCGACGCGCTGCCGCTGTCCGCCGGAAAGCTGCGCGGGATATTTGCTTCCCTGCCCCTCCAGGCCGAACCTCTTGAGAAACGCACGGCTCTGCGCCTCTGCTTCGCTGCCCGATAGGCCGGAGCGCCGCCCCGCGATCAGCAGATTTCCCATGACGGTGCGATGCGCAAACAGCGGGTAGTGCTGCGCGACGACGCCGACCATGCCGCGCTCGACCAGGCGGCAGTCCTTCTCGATCTGAATGACGCCGCTGTCCGGCTTATCGACTCCCGCCAGAAGTCGAAACAGTGTTGTTTTCCCGATGCCAGATGGCCCCAACAGCCCGACGACCTGCCCCTGCGTGTAGTTGGGACGAATCAGATCCTTGATCTCAAGGTTCAGGTCGCGAAGAATCGGGGCGTCGCCGTAGGCCACCGAGACGTTCTCGACTTTCAGGATGGTGTCGCCGTAGTGACATTCGATTGCGGTCATGTGCCTTTCCTCTCCAATACAAGATCGGCGTAGGGGCAGAAGAATCGCCGCGCCGCGCCGATCGCATAGTCCTGCACGAGGCCCGTGAACAGGATGACAAGCTGAATGGCGAAAACCTCCGCGAGAATGAAGTGCTTGTTGGCGTTGAGGAGCATGGCCCCGATGCCGCCTTCGCCGCGCACGATGCCCTCGACCATCGTCAGCATCATCCAGCCAATGGCGGCATTCTGTCGCAGAACCTCGAACGCCTTGTCCGCGGTGCCGAGGATCACGACCTCCCAGACGACCTGCCACTCCTTCATGCGCAGGGTGCGCGCATGGTCGAACGCCTCCTTTGGAATGGCCGCGATGACGGACGCCATCGAGGTGACGTAGAAGACCGCGATGCCGAATACCAGCAGGGACACCTTGAGCGGAAAGCCGCCGCCCACGAGCAGAGTGAAAATGAACGTGAAGCCAGCAAGGCTGAGGAAGCGCCCCTTCGAGATCGCCGCCACGAGGGGGCGAAAAAGCGGCACGACGGTCAGGTAGGAGAGCGCCAGAGAGAGAACGGCGGTGATGCCAAGCGAGTACAAGTTCAGCTTGATGCTGACGAACAGCTCCTGCCCCAGCCCTTGATGCATCCAGAGATCCTGAAGCGCACTCAGGGTCTCCATCGGACGAGGCAGCGCTTTGAACGGGGAAAATAGCCAGATCGTCAGCGCTATCGCCGCCTCGACCACGATGAGAATTCCCATCGATGAACCGGATATCGCGCGGTTAGGCAGGAAGATGCGCGCAAGAGGGCCGACTTCGTGCCGGCGCTTCTGGCGCGGCCCGATGTCGCCGACACGCAGCGCATCGCCTCCGTGTCCCCCCGCGATGATGGGCTTTTCGACGACAGGGGTTCTCTCCTCGGCATTGGAGGCAAGGGGCGACGGCTTCTCGCCGTTCTTCGCATCGGGATTGTCCATAGTGGGCCTTCAGTTCGTGGTGAGCAAGCGTACTTCCACGCGACGGTTTTTCGCGCGCCCGTTCGGGTCGGAGTTGGGCGCAATAGGCTGCGTCTGCCCATGTGCTGTGATCTGAATGCGCTCGTCCGGAAAATTCTTCGGGTATTTGCTTTGCAGCCATTTCTTGACGGCAAAGGCGCGATCTTCGGAGAGCCTCATATTGGCGTCGGCGTTGCCCTGATTGTCCGTGTGCCCATGCACCTCTATCGTCGTGCCGCCCGCCACTAGCAGACTGTTCCTCAGATTCTCCAGCTCCCGTTTCGAGTCGCCCGCAATTGTCGCGTTGCCGACATTGAAGTGGATGTCATACGACCTGCGGCCGACCTGCGGCATCTGCTTCGTTGGTTTGACGTACCTGGGGGTTGCCGCGACGATCTCGGTTTTCGTCGGCGCCACTCGTTTCGCGATCGCCTCAACATACGAAGTGTCGAGAATCTCAGAAACGGGCGGATAGTTCGGCACGAGAGCGGGATACTGCGAGACCACGATGTCGCCGAAAACCGTGTACGTTGTGGCGAACAGATTTGCGGAGCCGG
>JANXLO010000759.1 GCA_025355115.1 Chthonomonadaceae bacterium | reverse complement strand
GGTCGAGGATACCGGGATTGCTGTCCTTCTTGGGCTTGACGGAGCGCACATAACCTTCTACCTTCGAGCCTACAGGCAGTGCATTCGAGTTCCAGTCTCCATTAGAATCTTTGTCCTCCACCGTGGCGGTGAAGTGATCGCCTTTGCGAGACTCGTTGGACGTGAGTTGATCCTGAAGATGCACGGCGAGCACTGTGCCTGAATTGAGCGACACGGTGCGAGACTGCGCGTTCACTGCAGTGCCGCTGAAAGCCAGGAGTGCCGCCATGACACCGAGTGAAAGCCCATTTGATATCTGTCTGGTAATCATTATTTTTTTCCTTCTCTTCAATGAGAGATTCATCCCTGCCCTCTAAGTCGAAGTCAGAGATAGGCAGTCTAGCGGGAGCAGGACTCGTAAATCAGACGGTGCGACCGGGCTGAATGTTCCCCTCAGCATATGTCCCGCCATTGCGAAGCTAATTAAAGAACCGAAGGTGATCAGTGCTTGCTTGTCGATGAGGCTAAACTGTGGCCGCTTCAAGCAAAGTGAGAGTCTTGGCATCGGCGTCGAGACGAGCACGAACGCCTAATGGAATGGATAGCGGATGAGGCTCATGTCCAAAGGGAAAGTCCGTCAGCACTGGCTTTCCAAGTCCCTCGAAATAATCTTTCCAAAGTATTGCAGGACTGCTGCGAGGCGGGTCCGCTTCCTGACTCGCCCAACGAGTAATCGTGCCGATCACGAATCCCGCTGCCTCGTCGAAGACTCCTGCATTCCTGAGTTGAGCCAGATCACGATCCGCTCGGTAAACCGCTTCACCGACATCCTCAAGAAGCACTATTTTGCCGCGATAGTCGGGAGCATACTTCGAGCCGCATGCGCGAGCCAACAGGCACAGACACCCTCCTGTGACCTGACCCTCAACCACTCCTCCGCAGACTGCCGTCATTCTCTCTCGATCTGCGTGAAGCTCACCGTAGACTTCCGGGCATTCTAACAGCTTCCAGAACTGTCCAGCCGAGTTATCATTCAACATCGGAAGCGCGGCCGCCATCGGGCCATGTATTGTCACCCATCCGCATCGGCTCTGCAATGCGCTATGCAGGCTCGTGATATCGCTATAGCCAATAAAGAGCTTGGGGCTGTCTTCAATGCCCTTCCAATCGATCTGGTCAAGCAGCCGCAAACCGCCATACCCGCCTCGTGCACAGATCACTGCCTGTATGTCGCCCCGAGAGAGCATCTCGTTAAGATCGTCGGCGCGCTGTGCATCCGTCCCGGCAAGATAGTCATTCCCTGAATGATGAGCATAGACGTTTCTGCCTACAACTACCCGATATCCGCGCTGCTCTATTAGCGCAATCCCTTTTTCCAGTTTCTCTCGCTCAACAGGACTGGCAGGCGCGACGATCCCGACAACATCCCCGGGCTTAAGACGGGACGGCCTTTTCAATTCAACACAGGCAGCGGAATGAATAAGTGCGGCTTGACAATCGCCTTCACATCGTCGCCGGACATGATTTCACGATAGAGACTGTCGCGCTCGACGGGGATGCGGCCGGTCTCCTCAATAAGCTTTATCATCTGTTTGCGGGTCAGTTGCTGCTTTTTGTTGCCTAGCTCCCCGTCTTTGTAAGTGATTTCATACTCATGAACTGTCCCGTCCATGTCGTCCGCGCCGTACCAGAGAGCGAGCTGCGAAATCTGGGGAGTGTTCATGATCC
>JANXLO010000770.1 GCA_025355115.1 Chthonomonadaceae bacterium | reverse complement strand
GCGAACTCGGACTCCCCTAGCCCCTGTGCTTCGCTCTTAGTCTGCTTGCCGCCCGCGACGGCGAGCAGTTCCTCGAAAATCTGCCGTCCGACATCCGCTATCGAGACGCCGTTTAGAATGACGCCCGCATCGATGTCCATGTCCTCTTCCATGCGATTGTAGAGCGGTGTATTGGTGGATATTTTAAGGACGGGAGAGGGCTTGAAGCCGAGACACGAGCCGCGCCCCGTGGTGAAGGCGATGAGGCTGCAACCGCCCGCCGCCAATCCTGTGACGGAGACGGGATCGTGGCCGGGAGTGTCCATAAAGGTGAAGCCCTTCTTGTCGATGCGCTGGGCGAACTTGTAGACCTCCACAAGCGGGGATGAGCCGCCCTTCGCCAGCGCGCCCAGTGACTTCTCGTAGATCGTCGTCAGGCCGCCCTCTTTATTGCCGGGTGAGGGATTCGAATCGATGCTCGCTCCCCACATGCCGGTATACCACTCCCACCAGCGCATCAGCGCGACCAATCTCTGCCCGACATCCGGGGTGACTGCACGGCGGGTCAACAGGTGTTCCGCTCCATAAGTCTCCGAGGTCTCCGCCAGCACCCACCCTGCCCCGTAGCGCACGAACTCGTCGCCGGCATCTCCAAGTGCTGGATTTGCCGTAATGCCTGAATTTCCGTCGCTGCCGCCGCAGTTTGTCCCAACGATCAGAGTTGAGATTGGCTGCGAAGTTCGCCGCGATTCGCTAGCCCGTTTCAGCAGCTTCACCGTCTCCTCGATGCCCCGATTGATCGCCTTGCGTATGCCGCCTTCCTCCTGAATGATCACAGTTGGAGGAAGCTGAGGTCGGCCCACTCGGATCGATTCCGCGCTGATAAGCCCCTCATTTTGAGCCATGCTGAGCGCCTGATTGACTTCGCAGCCCAATCCTGCCAGCAGATACCCCCCTATATTCGGATGGTTCGCCATCCCGCCGAGCGTGCGCTGAAGCTGCGCGTAGTCGTCACCGCCAAGATGCATTCCGCAGCCGCTCTTATGGGAGAAAGGCACCACGCCGTCCACGCCGGGATAGTCGCGCAGGGCCTCGGGCGAGCGGAAATAGTCCGCGATCGCGTTGACGGTTGAGGCGGAGCAGTTGACGGTGGAGACGAGGCCAACATAGTTTCGGGTGCCGACACGGCCGTCGGCTCGCGCATAGCCAGGAAAGTGCCGCATCTGTTCAGAGGGAACGTAGTCCACTCGCGGGATTGCGGTGCTGTACTCGTAGTCGAGGTGGAGCGCACCCGCCCCGCCCTCCTCGCCTTTTCCGTAGCCGAGATTGCGAGTATGGACGTGTTCACCAAGCTTGATTGAGGAGGTGGCGTACCCGATGATCTGACCATATTTCCGCACAGGCGCACCGTCAGCAATCTCATGCAGAGCAAACTTGTGCCCGGCGGGAATATCCGTCCGTACAGAAAGGCTTCGGCCGTCAATCAGAAGCACAGTGCCACTGGC
>JANXLO010000756.1 GCA_025355115.1 Chthonomonadaceae bacterium | reverse complement strand
CCTCCAAGCCGCGAAGCGCCGTAGGGTCGACGACAGGGCCGTTCATCAGCTCCATCATTCCCTGATCCATCGCCCAGAGGTCTCCGAGCAGATTTCCGCTGTCCACCATCGAGACGTAGCGCGGCGGCAGTGGCTGAAGCGTCTGAATATCGTACCAGTTGAGCAGATGGCCTTCGTGACGTTCTAGCTTCTCCAGGTTCAGCATGGCAGAGGAGGTGCGCTCGAGCGCCTCGTCGATGGAGATGTAGCCGAAATCGTGGGCGATTAGCGGCGCGAGCAGGCTTAGCCCGATATTGGTCGGAGAGGTGCGTTGCGCCACTTCATTTCGCATGAACTCCTGATAGTTGTCCGGGGGCAGCCAGTTCGACTGCGGGCCGACGAACTCCTGAAAGAACCGCCAGGTTTGACGAGCCGTCTGCCGCAGCATCCGCCGGTCGTCAGCGCTGAGCTCCTGAGCGGCACGGCTTCTCAGCGGAAAATTCAGCCAGGCGACCACGAGAGGCGAGACGATCCAGAGGCCAAGAAAAGGCTGCGCGGCTCTATCCGCCGAGATCGAATGCAGCGTCAGCGCGACCGCTGTCAGCGAGAACACCAGGGGAACCCAGATCATGGAGAAAAGGAACTGTCGCTGCCGGTTTTTGGAGTGCCGGTGCGCCTCTTGCGCCGTCTCCCACTCCAGCAGGAGCCGGTGCGAAATTAGCCGACGGTGCAGGACGCGCGCGATGGCGTCGAGTGAAGTAAGAGCCTGATGGGGAAGCATCGCCGTAAAGATCAGGCAACGCACGATGTCGATGCCGAAATCCCGGAAGACGCCTGCATCGTAGACGGAGCGGCTCGTCAGGCGGGTAACCACAGTCGTCAGCGGCGGCAGAAGCACCAGCAGGCCGAGAAACAGGCTGATCGCGTAGGCGGCGGGGGTGCAGAACCAGCCGACGAGCGCCAGCACCACAATGAAGAACGGGAGCAGGCTGCGCCGCAGATTGTCCGCGATTTTCCAGCGGTTGAGCACGCCGATGGTACCTGCCTCCCTCCCACCGTCTCTAGAGGGGACTCTGGGGAGCAGCCAGTCCATGATCTGCCAGTCCCCTCGAGTCCATCGATGCTGACGGCTCGAATAGACTAGGTAGCTCCTGGGGAAAAAATCCAGAAGCTCGATGTCGCTGGCCAGCCCTACCCTGACGTGCGTTCCCTCCAGGAGGTCATGGCTTAGCAGGTGCGCCTCGGGGAATCGCCCGGACAGCACACGATGGAAGGCGTTCAGGTCGTAGATGCCTTTGCCGTGATAACTTCCCTCGCCCGCGAGATCCTGATAGACATCCGAAACTGCATGGGTGTAGGGATCCGTGCCGGAGGCGTCGGTGAAGAGGCGGGAGAACATGGTCGCCGTCGCACTTGGCAGGCTGGTGCTGACCGAGGGCTGGATGATGGTGAAGCCTCGCTCGACGCTGCGCCCATCAGCGGAGAGATGAGGGCGGTTGAGGGGATGCGCCAGCGTCTGCACCATGCGCCTTGCCGTCTCACGAGGCAGTTGAGTGTCCGCATCGAGCGTGATGACGAAGCTGATTCCGCGCAGTGCCTCCGGCTCCCCGGCGTGGAGCAGGCCGTCGAGCTCCGGGCCGGTTTCGCCCATCAGGAAGCGGTTCAAATGCTCCAGCTTGCCGCGCTTGCGCTCCCATCCGATCCAACTGCCTTCGCTCTCGCTCCATTGACGCTCCCGATGAAACAGGAAAAAACGGCCTTGCCCATAACGCACATTTAGTTGCTCAATGCCCTCAGCGGCGACTTCGAGTCGCTCTGCGTCCTCGGGCATCTCCCTCTGAGGCGCGTCCGAAAAATCACTGAGCAGTCCGAAGCGCAGGTTGGCATCGGTGTTTGCGAGTGAGCGAATCTCGAGCAGCTCCACCTGCTCTCGGATGCTGTCCGGCGTCAGCAGCATCATGGGAACCACGACCAGTGTGCGCGCCGAGTCGGGAATCCCGCCCTCGTACGACATCTTCGGCAGAAACTGAGGCGGCATGAGGCGCGTCACCAGATAGTTGACGCTCTGCACTGCGATTTCACTCGCAGGCAGAAGGGCCAACAGTCCTGTCAGAAGCAGCACCCTGTCGCTCGTCCCCGCCCGCGCCAGAACCGCAAGCAGAATTGTGAGCATCCCCATGGTCACCAAACAGATGCTGCCCAGATAGACGGGGGCAGAGTGGCCGCGCGCCCATCTCCTCGCACGAACAGCGAGCCCAGGGATGCTCCGGCACTGAGCCTCCAGGATCGGACGCCCTTCGTCTATGAGCCAGTAGCCGATATGCCGCTTCAGCTCCTCCGTTCCGGCCTCGGCGCGCTCGATCACTTTTGCGGCAACATCCAGTTCAGGTATCTTCGCGGCTCGGGCGATCTGCTCGACGGCATGACGATAGTGATCGCGAGTCGCGAAATCCATGAGAGGGTAGACCCCCGCCGGATCCGTCCGAAGGCGCGCCTCCGACAGGCTGAGCGTCTCGAAAATCTCTCTCCAGTCCATCTCGGAGAAGTGACGCAGGCTGGTGATGGCGTTTGCGAGCGCCACCTGCTCCGCCGTCTGGTTGACATGCTCCTGAAGGATGGCGGTCGCCAACGGAATTTCCTGGCTCTGCTCGAGCCACTCCCGAGCCGCTGCGAGAGCAGCCTCCTCATCGTAGAGATAACCTGAGAGTTGATCCACCAGATGGGGCGTGGGATGCGGATGCTCGCGGGCCAGACGCTGCACGAACGGCGCGAGGCGGTCGGGATCCTGCCGTGCGGCCGTCAGCAGCCGGTTGGCCCAGAAGTCCGCCTGCTCCCTCTCGCGTTCGCGCCGCTCGACCTGAATTGCAAGTCGGCGAACGCACTCGATGAGGCGCAAGCGCAGCATCAGCGGCAGAGACCAGAGCTCGCCCATGGTCAGAGGCGATATTGCCTGACAGGACTGAAAAAAATCGATCATCCGCTCTTTGTCGAGCAAAGTGTCCGTCGTGCCGATAAGCTCCGTTGCGAGGCCGTAGGCGCGAGGCAGACCAGCCTGTGGCCCCTCCGCGATTACCGGCAGCTCGGAGTAAAAGCGCTTCGGGAGATTGCGCCGAAACTCATCTATGTGCCCCTGGAGCAGGTAGACATTGTCCAGCAGCCAGTCCGCTGCCATAGAGACGGGCTGCCCCACCCTGGTCGCATCGGAGAGCATCTCCTGAACATATTTGAGCGCCTTTTCGCTGTTGAGCAGGCGTCGAGTCAGAGGATTTCCACCGTGACCGCCAGGCAGACTCAGGTGCAGCGCGGCAGAGAGGCGCTGCGAGGAGAGCCTGCGGACGGCGCTGGACGGCGGCCTATGCTGCAGCTCCTCCTCGGCTTCACTTGCGAATTTATGAAAGGGATGAAAGGCAAAAGTGGTGGGGGGACTGCTCACGTTTTGGCGCAGAAGATCCAGGACGCGGCCCATATCGCGCGGCTGAACCTGCACCATGAGCAGCGTCTCGCCGCGTACGACCCAGCCCTTATACGAGGCGATGCGCTCCGACGAGAGACCGGCGAGAGAGGAGCTGGAAATGGAAGAGGCAACGCCTTGAGTGTCGACTGTGACATGTCCGTCCGCGCTCTGATGAATCGCCGCAGAACTGCGAATTCTCTGTCTGCGAAGCTCCTTAAGCACTGCTCGCGCGGCACCATGATCCTGATAAAAGCCCAGTACAATCCCGAGTTCCGCCATTATGCCGTCTTTCTGTCTTCGAGGGCTGCCCATGCCTAAAACGACGACAAGGCTAGCACCGATTCACAGGTCAGACGGGCGAACCGAGCGATTTGTTCATGAGTTTGGTGCGACATCAGTGGCCAGCATACCAGTCGTAGCCGCGCTCGGCCCAGTAGTCCTTGGGGCGCTCATCGGTGTATCGGATCGTGCCGATACGCTGGAGATTCTTGATGCCGTACTTCACGGGTATGGCGAGACGCAACGGCGCGCCGTGGTTAAGAGGCAAGTCTTCGCCGTTCATCTCATAGCAGAGGAGAGTCTGCGGATGGACAGCGCTCGCTATATCCAGCCCGACGTAATACTCCCCATCGGGCGTCTCGAGGGCGACGTACTGAGGCAGATCGTCGAGCCGGTTGTCCAGATCGACAGGCTTCCCGCTCTTCGTGGGCGGAGGGTATCTCTTAAGAAATTCGGCGAAGGGAGTTCCTCCCCAGTTGACGACATCGGCCCATCCCTCGATGCACTTCAGCTCGACCGTCATGTCCGCCTTGGGGAAAGCTTTGATGGCCTCGATAGGCAGGCGGACGGCAGGGGTTGGGTCCTCGTCGGTTGCGGTCGCCGCGGACATATCCTTCAGCCCGAGGAGACTAAGCTTCCAGGCGGCTGGATCGAATTCTTCCGGCAGTCCCACTTGCGCGTTCAGGCGCGGCTCCTTTGCCTCCTTGCGCGGGAAGGTTGGGGCGGGACGCCCATCGCGGAAATAGGCCCTCGACAGCTTCTCATTTGTCTCCAGGGCACGGCGGAAAGGCCAGGCCACATCGCCGAGATCCTGCGCCTCCTTCGAACCCGGCGCTAGCGACCTGAGCTTCCACCAGCCGCTGCCCGCCACGGCCACAGTCACCGCGCCGAGCAGAAAACTGCGCCGTGATTTCCGGCGTATCTGCCGCTCCGCCTCCTCGTCGGTAAGCGCCTCCGACTGGCTCGCCGTCCGCTCCACTTTTCGTTCGCTCATGGGTTTTCGCTCCTCGCAGTCGCTTCCCGGCGAAGCAGCCGGTTCTCCGATTCCAGTCTCACCAGATGCGTGTGAATTCTTTGGAGCATCGTCTCAAGCTCGACGATACGGCGATAGGTTTGAACGCTCACCTCGTAGTCGAGCTCGGCGCGCTTGGCGGAGTGCTGATTCTGACGATTTTGACGAATGAGGACGAAGCCGCTGATGAAGATCGCCTCCACGCCGACCAGGAGGGCGAGCAGCGAAAATGGGTAGCCGTCGAAGCGCGTCATTATCGCAAGCACACCTGTGTTCAGCAGAATCCACAAGCCGATCCAGAGGCCATGCATCACGAAAAAGTGGGGTTTGGCAATGAACTCCGTGACTTTCTCCGCGAGAGACTCGTGCCATATCGCCTCCGCTTCCATCTCCTCCGTGACATATCGGAACGCGCCCAGTGCCTTCCCGCAGGCCTCGTTCGCGCAAAAGACGGCCTCCGGAGCGTTCTCCAGGCCGCACATAAGGCAGACGAGCTTCGAATTTTGCCTGAAGTCGGTCAAAGGCTGTGCGGTAGCGGTCACAGCGGCTTCTCCTCCGCGGCGACCACCTCATAGCCCGTGATCATGGCGCGGAAGTTATTCCATCCCGCTTTGATGACCTGCGCTACATGAATTCCAAAGAAGCCGACGTACCCGATTGTAAGCCAGAAATGGAAGAATCGCGCGAGAGTGTAGCCGCCGAGCAACGTCGTTAGCCAGGCTAGCTGGACAGGTTTGTAGATCGCCAGCCCCGTGGCGAGCGAGCCTATGCCCATCAGAATGACCGAAGTGTAGGCGATCTGCTGAGCACCATTGAACTTGCGGCGGGGCGGATGATATTTGCTGAGGTGAAGGTCGTGCATCACCACCTGCAAAGCCTCCTTGAAAGTACGCCTCGTTGGCACGAGATAACGCCACTCGCCTGAGATAGTAGTATAGATGACGTAGAGCAGGCCGTTCAGAAAGAAGACCCACATGAACAGGAAGTGCCAGGCCATGCCCGTCGCCAGTTTTTGATCCAGAGTGTACAGCGGAGCGTCTATCTTCCCGGCCAAGTTGGTAGCGGGGTGGTAGAAGGCATCGGGAAAAAACTTGAAGAGAGTATGGCTGCCGAAACCGATTCGGTAGATGTCGTTGGCCCAGTAGATAAGCAGTCCACTCCAGATCATGATCGCGAGGACGGGGAAATTGATCCAGTGGAACCAGCGAATCGCCAGCGGATGTTTTTTTTCTAGTCGTTTCATAGCTCTTCGTCAGTCCTCGGTTTCCGCGATGACGAGGGCCGCTCGCTCCCAGAGTTCGGGCGGGGCTTCCAGCCTGGAGAGGCATTCGCGCATATGCCCCAGCAACTCCTTCTCGAATCCGAACTTGCGGGTACAATGATGACATATTTTGAGGTGCCGCTCCACCCGGCGAAGCTCCTCCGCCGACAACTCCCGGTCCAGATAGTCTTCGAGGCGCGCGATGGTCTCTTTACAAGTATACAGATTGATGATAGGGAGCATCATTTCCCGCCTTTCGACCTCGACAGCAGGCTAGGTGCCGAACTTTCCTGAACCAGTTCCCATAGAGCGCGTTGAAGCATTTTGCGCCCCCGGTGCAGACGGGAACGAACCGTGCCGAGAGGGCAACCAACGCTGTCCGCGATCTCCTGATACGACAGCTCGTCGACGAAATAGAGGGCGGAGACAATTCGAAACTCCTCGGGCAAACTGGCTATCGCCTCGACCATCTGGTCTGTTCCAATACGCTCCAGCACCTGCGCGGCAGGGTCATGAACGTTTCTATCGCCGTGCTGCGTCATCTGCTTATAGAGTGTGAATTCGGAGGCATCGTCGAGGCTGGATATGCTCGGTTCGCCCCGCTTTCTGCGGATTTTATTCAGAAACTGGTTGGTGAGAATTCGGAAGAACCAGGCGCGAAAGTGACTGCCGGGCACAAACGTATGAAAGGCCCGAAACGCCTGTATCGCCGCCTCCTGAACTAGATCTTCCGCGTCATCTCGATTGCGGGTCAAATGCAGTGCCATGCCAAACGCGGCTCG
>JANXLO010000748.1 GCA_025355115.1 Chthonomonadaceae bacterium | reverse complement strand
CCTGCTGACGCTGAATCGACTTCAGCGCGCCGGGCCAGCCGGTATGATGGTAGACCGTCTCCGTGCCTTTGTTGCCGCCGGTGAGGGCGACCTTGTCGGCGTTGATGATGATGACGAAATCGCCCGTGTCCACGTGCTGCGTGAAGATAGGTTTGTGCTTGCCGCGAAGAATGCGCGCGGCGTCCACGGCCAAGCGTCCCAGCGGCTTGTCCGTCGCGTCCATGACATACCAGACGCGGGTGTGCTCCATATCTTCCGGACGTGCCGAGATAGTTGTTTTCATAGTTTTTCCCCGGTAGTTTCCTCGCCAAGAGCCGTTTCTGGCTCGGCGACCATGCCTTGGCGGGCGTATTCCTTACGCGCGCCGTATCTAACCCGCAGCAGGCACAGGCCCTGCGGAGGAGCCGATGGCCCAGCCTGCCTGCGGTCACGTGAGTCAATGATTGCGCGGATGCCCTCGGGACTGCGTTTGCCCGTCCCTACATCCATCAGTGTGCCTGCGATGCAGCGAACCATGCCGCGCAGGAACGCGTTCGCCTCGATCCGGATAACCACGAAGTCGTGATGTCGCCTGATGTTCAGGCGCATCACATTTCGCATCGATACCTTGTTCGGATCGTAGTTGTTGGCAAAGGCGGCAAAGTCCTGTTCGCCCATCATTTCGATCGCTGCGGCCCGCATTCGCTCAACCTGGAGCGGCTCCAGGCATAGCGCACTGTACCGACGCCATACCGCGGAGGGTATCCGCCGGTTCAGGATGAGATACGAGTAGATCCGCGAGGAGGCCGAAAATCGAGCGTTGAACTCCGCGCCGACCTCCGTCACCTCCCGAATCGAAACGTCCGACGGGAGCGTGTGGTTCAGGGCCAGAGCCATGCGATCCAGAGGGATACGGGTCTCTGCTCCAAAACTCACTACTTGCCCAAGTGCATGAACTCCCGCATCGGTTCGCCCCGCGCCCGTCAGCCGGACAGTCTGTTCGGTGCGTATTGCCAGAGCCTTCTCAAGTTCACCCTGCACAGTGCGGATATCATGCTGCCACTGGAAGCCTGATAACTCCGTGCCGTCATATTCCACGATCGCTTTGAAGTATCGCACTTTCGATTTTGCGCGTTACTTGTGTCGGCGACCCAGGCCGAACAGACCGCGGCGGCCTGAAGTGGTCTGCGGAATCTCCGGCTCGGCGACCTTATCGGGCTCCTTGCCTTCGACGAACTCCAGGAGAACCAGGGGCGCGCCGTCACCGCGTCGAAAGCCGACTTTGGTGATGCGCATATAGCCGCCATTGCGATCCATATAGCGCGGAGCGATGACTTCGAAGAGACGCGGTACAACATAGTAGGGGTTGCGAGCGATCTTCGCGCCGCCTTTAGGGCCGCCCGGAACTCGCACGAACTCATCGATGTTGCTGTCGACATAGCGGCGCACCATGCGTCGTGTATGCAGGCGCATCTCCACAGGAGCATCGACGCCGCCCTTGCGGGCCATGGTCACGAGCTTCTCGACGATGGGCCGCACCTCTTTGGCGCGGGTCTCGGTAGTGACGATTCGGTCGTAGAGCAGAACGCTGCGCGTCAGACCTTTCAGAAGTGCGCGGCGTTGGTCGCTCGGCAATGAGAATTTACGGTGCGCCTTTCGGTGACGCATAATCTGTATCCTCCACAGCAGGGGAAGCGGAGCGGGATCGAGGCGCACTTCGCCGCGCACCCGCTCCCTCCTATCCTGCCGTTATTCGTTTTCGGGATCGGGCTCTGCGTCGCCTTCCTCATCATCCAGGTTGACCGTTGTGCCGCCCCTCAGCAGGAGGTTGAGCGCCGTCAGCTTCTCGCGGACTTCGGTGAGCGATTTGCGCCCAAAGTTGCGGATCTGCATCAGGTCATTTTCGGTGTAGTGCACCAGGTCGGGAATAGTGAGAATGTTCGCTTTTTTCAGACAGTTATAGGTCCGTACTGAGAAGTCCAGCTCCTCGATTCGGATATTGGGCGGCGGCGGGCCATCCAGTCCGGGCTCAGCCGACGGGCTAGCCCCATCGAGGCCAGGGCCGGGCCGAAAGCCCTCGAACAGCTTGAAGTAGCTGACGAGTATGGTCGCGGCCTCGCTGATCGCCTTCTCCGGAGTGATCGTGCCGTTCGTCCAGACTTCGAGCACCAGTCGCTCAAGGTTGGTGTTCGACATGACTCGCGTCTGCTCGACGATGTAGTTCACCTTGCGAACCGGCGTGAAGGCGGCGCCCATGGGTATGGTGCCGATGGGCATCAGACTGCGTCGCTCCAGGCGGTCGGGCAGGACATAACCCTTGTTGATCTCGATGGTCATCTCGATCGATAGGGTCGATTCGCTGTCGTTGATGGTAGCGAGATAGACCTGCGGATTGACGACTTCGACATCGCTCGGGCACTCCACATCGGCTCCCGTGACCACGCCTTCGCCCTTGCGCTCGATTCGGATTGTCTTCGGCTCAGGCTTGGCATCGCCCTGAGTGTGCACTCGTACGTTCAGCCCCTTGAGGTTGAGCAGTAGTTCAGTTGTATCTTCTTTAACACCGGGAATCGTCGAGAATTCGTGCATCACCTTGTCAATTTTGACATAGGTGATCGCCCCGCCCGGAATGGACGAGAGCAACACTCGGCGCAGCGAACTGCCGAGAGTCGCACCGTAGCCGCGTTCCAGCGGCTCGATCACGAACTTCCCGTATGTCGCTCCCGTATCGAGTGTCTGCACGTTCTGTAGAGTCAGTTCCATGGGCTCCTACTCTCCTGTTTATCGACCGACGAAGCTCAAAAGCGCCGCGTCGGATCCTGCCGGTGCGAACCGATCAGCGTGAATAGAACTCGATGATGAGCTGCTCACGGATATCGCGTACATCGACGCTCGCTTTAATCTCATCCAACGACGGAACGGCGACAACTCGCCCTTCCAGAGCCTGCGGATTCATGTCCAGCCAGGAGGGAAGCGAGCGCTTCAGGACGCGCTCACGCGCCAGCTTGATTCCGTCGTTCCTGGACATGGTCTCATGGACTCCGATGACGTCGCCCGGCTGCATGATATAAGACGGGATGTTCATGCGGCGTCCATTGACCGTAAAGTGGCGGTGCGTGACCATCTGCCGAGCCTGAGCGCGTGAGGACGCGAAGCCGAGCCGATAGATCACGTTGTCCATGCGGGTCTCGAGCAGCTGAAGCAGGTTCTCACCCGTGACGCCGGGACGGCGCAGGGCTTCGGTCAGGTAGTTTCGGAAAACGTTCTCCAGCACTCGATAGATGCGGCGTAGCTTCTGCTTCTCGCGAAGCTGATGACCGTATTCGGTTGTCTTCTTCTGAAATGCGGGGGCGCCATGCTGGCCCGGTGGCTTGTCCCGCCATCGGGTCTTGCCGTCTCTGCTCATCTTATCGAGCGTGCAGTGGGTGAAGCACTTGTCGCCTTTGAGGTAGAGTTTGACTCCCTCGCGCCGACATTGGCGACACCTGGGATCATGATTGTCAGCCATTCTTAAACGATGCTCCTTGTGGTTCGATGATCGTTGCCACGAAGTAACGGGACGAATGCGGCTCACAGGCCGTCCGTCGCCGGGTGTTTACACGTCCTGGGACGCTTCCTCCACCTCTGCTCCGTCGGGTAAAGTTACACACGTCGTCGTTTGGGCGGCCTGCATCCGTTGTGGGGAATGGGTGTCACGTCCTTGATGAGCGTGATTTCCAGCCCGACGCCTTGCAGCGCGCGGATCGCGGTTTCGCGGCCAGCGCCCGGTCCCTTGACGAAGACATCAACTCGCCGCAGCCCATGTTCCTGCGCAGCGCGAGCCGCCTTCTCTGCCGCAATCTGCGCGGCGAACGGAGTGCCCTTGCGGGTTCCTTTGAACATTCCGACGCTGCCTGCGCTAGCCCATGAAATGACCGCGCCCTGGACATCGGAGATCGTCACGATAGTATTGTTGAACGTGCTCTGGATATGGGCGATACCCTGCACGATGTTCTTTTTCTCTCGTGACTTCTGCTTGCTTGCGCCCGGTTTCGTTGTTTGTTTGTTTGCCATAGCGTCGCTCCCCTACTTCTTCGCCTTCTTTTTCCCCGCGACAGTGCGCTTGGGCCCCTTGCGGATTCGGGCGTTGGTTTTGGTCCGCTGACCACGTGCCGGAAGGCCGCGCCGATGACGCATTCCCCGGTAGCAGCCGATCTCCATCAGGCGGCGGATGCTCAGCTGGAATTCGCGGCGAAGGTCACCCTCCACACGGTACTCCCGCTCCAGAATCTCGCGTACCTTAGCCGTCTCCGTCTCCGTCAGTTCACGCACCCGGGTCACGGGACTGATTCCTGCATCGACGACGATTTTCTTGGCACTGGGCAGGCCAATTCCGTAGATATAGGTGAGCGCGTATTCGATTCTCTTATCGCGTGGCAGGTCCACGCCAGCAATACGTGCCAAACCGCTCCTCCTTCGGGATAGTGCGAGCTGCACGAAAGCCCGGTCTGGCCGTCTCCGGCTGTTCCGTCTTCCGTCTTCTCACGCCTAACCCTGTCGTTGCTTGTGCTTAGGATTGACGCAGATGACCCGCATCACTCCTTCGCGTTTGATGACCTTGCACTTTTCGCACATCTTCTTGACGGATGCTCGAACTTTCATCTTCTCTCCTCCAATCCCGACGGTATCGACTGCTTTTCCGCATCACCTCTCAGCGGGGCTAAAAGCGGAACCAGCCTTGCCTCCCGGCGTCGTTGCCGGTGGAGCAGACGGTGTGCGTCGGTTCTTCTGTGTACCCTCCAGGCGAAGGGACACACAAAAAGCGGGTCGGCAGAGGAAAGAGCTTCCTCCTCCGCCTCCCGTTATTTCTATGCACGCTGCCGGATTAGGATTTGTAGCGGTAGCGGATGCGGCCGCGCTCCAGATCGTAAGGCGAAAGCTCAACAAGTACCTTATCGCCGGGAAGAATGCGAATATAGTTCTGGCGCATCTTGCCGGAGACATGAGCGAGCACCGACTTCTTCTGGTCGCCCACCGGTATCTCAACGCGGAACATGGCATTGGGCAGGGCGTCGGTGATAACCCCCTCGACCTCTATGCCAGCTTCCTTGCCGCTAATCGCCTCTTCCTCTTCCGTCGGCTGCGGGCGCGGGGTTGGTCCGCCGCCCGGCCGCTGAGGGCCGACGGGCGGGCGCGGTCCGCCCCCTCCGCCTCCGCGTCGCGCAGGGCCTCCGCCGCCCGGTCTGGGCGGCCCTCCGCCGCCGGGTCTCGGCGGTCCTCCCGGTCGTTTGGGTGGTGGCATTCAGTCTCCGTTCGTCAATATAGTGGCGCCATTGGCGACAATGGCGACCGTGTGCTCAAAATGGGCCGAATATTGTCGGTCCGCTGTTACGATTGTCCAGCGATCGTTGAGAGTTTTCGTCTCTTTGCGACCAGAGTTGACCATTGGCTCGATGGCGAAAGTCATGCCGCATTGAAGCAGATCACCTTTGCCTCGCGCCCCATAATTGAAGACCTGCGGGTCCTCGTGCAGCGATCTGCCGACCCCATGGCCTGATAGCTCGCGGACGATAGAGTAGCCGTGGCCCTCGACGAATTTCTGCACGGCGTGCCCAATGTCGCCCGTGCGATTGCCCGGCTTCGCCATTGCGATGCCCTTGAACAGAGCTTCCCTGGTCACTTTAAGCAGATGGTCCACTCGGGGCGAAACGCGTCCAACCGGAAACGTCCACGCGCTGTCGCCTATCCAGCCATTAAGCTCCACTCCGCAGTCCACCGTGACGATGTCACCCTCTTTGAG
>JANXLO010000742.1 GCA_025355115.1 Chthonomonadaceae bacterium | reverse complement strand
TCGCTCGATCGTCTGGGCAGGCGCTGCGCTGCGACTGACCATATGGAACCTGATGTACCTTCTTTTACCATCACGCAGAGCCGTGCTCAAGCCTCAGATCGAGCTTTGGTGGCGAATTCTTAAATGGCACCTATGGATGGGGCCGAACGAAGGCATTCGTGAGCTGGCTCAACAGCAGGCACTGACTGTGCAGCAGGCTCCGCCAATTGCTTGAGGGAAGTTCACTACATGAATTTTCGCAGAAGCATCTCTCTTTTCAGAATCGAGAAGATTGCTCGCTCCTGCTCGTTCGGCGGGGTGGCAGGCCGCATAATGCGACGAGGGCTGTAACTGGACTATGAAATTCACCGATTTTCGCATGACTTCGACCGCTTTACTGGTGGTCTCGACTCTCATCCTCGGCTCAATTCTGGCCCTGGGTGCAGGGGTGGCTCTCGACGATCCAAGCCTCGTCTATTCGATCATCTACGGCTCTATCTTCCTGTCGATTGCCTGGCGGTTTCCCGCCCTCGCGCTGGCCATTACCTTCGCCTCCGCTCCTTTTCAAAACGACCTATCCGGTGGAAGCGGTATGTTCCGTTTTTCCATCGCTGAAATCAACTTGCTGCTGTGCGCACTTGTATTCGTATTTCGGCGAATCACGCAACAGCGAGGCATAAAACTGGGGCCAACTTTTCTCCCTGTCATGCTCTATCTGACGGTCTGCATGGCTTCGTCGATGGTGGATTGGCACCCGGACTCCGTCGTACCTGCCATGCTGCAGATGTGCCTCTACTTTCTGCTGACTGTAATCGTATTTGCGAACTCAGCCGAAAAGCCCGACCACCTGATATGGAGCTACAATTTTCTACTGGCAGTGTGTGTGTTCCTCGCGATCATTGGCCTTACGACGGGATCCTTCTTCATCTTCAGTCTCCACAAGAATGGAGTCGGATCATCGCTGGCCTGCGGCATCATTATCTCAATGGAGATGTGGATGTCCGCGACAAAGGGGAAACTAAAGACTCGATATTTTCTGTCGACGATCATAATCGCAGCAGGCCTGATATTCACTCTTTCCCGCGGGGCGTGGATCGGCGCCATTGCCGGAATGGTCGTCGTGATCGCACTCCGTGGCAAATTTAAGTTCCTGCTGCAAATGGCCGTGATGCTCATCCCAGTCATTGCGATTTTTTGGACGCTGCTGCCGCAGGAATCCAAGGACTATGCCACGGATTTCAGTTCGACGAGGGGCAATATCAATGCCCGCTATGTCACCATAGACTATGCCAGAGATCAGTTCGAGAAAAGCCCATTCTACGGCGTGGGAGTGGGGCTGCGCAAAGAGGTCGACGCGACTAATATATTCTGGATCACTCTTGCTGAGACGGGCGTACCTGGATTGCTGGCATTTCTAGGGATCCATGTCATCATTCTGCTGATGATCTATAAGTCACAGCGGAAGCTGTCTCGCAACGACAAGCTCTACCCTTTGCTGGCGGCGACTGCGGGACTGATCGTGAACAAGCTAGTTCATGGAATGGTGGATCACTACTGGAGCCGTGGCCCGCTCCTCATGGCTTGGGCCAGCGTGGGAATGGCGACGATGGTCTACTTCATGTTGCAGGACAGAGAGGCTTCGGAGGCGCGGAAATATGCGCTTGAAATCGAGGAGGAGTATCGACAGGGCGTTGCCCGGACACGGCAGGCGAGGGTGGGGGTTTGAGGGTCGCGCTGACTTATCCTGGGGTGCATCGCCGCGGGGGTGTTGAGCGTGTCGCCTTCGAGTCCAGTCGTTTCCTCGCTTCACGAGGCCATACAATTGATGTTTATGCGGGCGATTGGGAGGAGGATTCCAGCTCTTCCATTCGCTATCATCGCGTGAGCGTGCAGCAAAAGCCCGGCTTCTTGCGCCCTCTCCGTTTTCGGCGAGCGTGCAGTCGTGCGGTCGAGACGGCGGGCTTTGACGCGTTGAGCACCTTCGGATGCGAATGTCCTTTCGGAGGCGTCTTCTGGGCGCAAAGTGTCCATCGGGCATGGATCGAGCACAGTCGAATTCTGCGGTCACGTTTCTCTCCCGGAAGAATCAAGCAGCGTCTGAATCCGATGCACCCTGTACTGCTAAGGATGGAGTCCGCGCATTTCCGAGAGCGCAGATACCGAAAGGTAATCGCGCTCACCGCTGAAGTTCAGGCCGATCTGCACCGTTATTATGGCGTGCCAGCCGAGGATGTCGTCGTCATACCCAATGGCTTCTCACCGAGTGAGTTCAGCTATCTTGCCGCTTCGATCTGTCGGGCTGAAATGCGCACAGGGCTGGGGTACACTCCAGACGATCGCGTTGTAGTGTTCGTGGCGAACGAGCTGGAGCGCAAAGGGTTTGGCCCACTGTTGCGTGCAATCGCCTCGCTAGGGGATTCGCGGGTCCACCTTCTAGCGGTTGGTCGCCTCGATACTCACGCTTACGCGGGCGAGATCGCTCAGCTGGGAATGGGCGACCGAGTGAAGTTTACCGGGCCGACCCGTGAGGCGGCCCGCTACTTTGCCGCCTCCGATCTATTTGCATTGCCCACTCAGTATGAAGCCTGGGGACTTGTGATCGTCGAGGCGATGGCGTGCGGGCTCCCTGCGGTGACCAGCCGACTGGCTGGCGCCTCCGTGGCGATCCGGGAGGGCTTCAGCGGGTCGCTGCTGGAGAACCCTCGTGACCCCGTCGAGATTGCAGCCCACCTGCGGCCATTCCTCGACTGCAGCGGCCTGCGCGAGGAGATTGCGGCAGGCGTACTGGACTACTCATGGGATAGGATCCTGTTGCGCTATGAGAGGACGCTAATCGAGTCGTTCCGGTGAAGGTCGCACTCTCCTTCCCGGGCTGTCATCGGCGCGGCGGCGTGGAGCGTGTGGCCGGCGGCGCCCCCCGGGCGGCGCCCGCACCCCGGGGCGCCCCCCGCCGCCGCC
>JANXLO010000089.1 GCA_025355115.1 Chthonomonadaceae bacterium | reverse complement strand
GAGCCTCCGCGCCATCTCGAACCACCACCAGTCCCTTGGCAATACCGTTTTTCTTCATGGCACGGACTGTGAGCAGTTCGTGGTCAGGATTGTCCTCCACCAGCAGGATCATTCGATTCATCGCTTCCGCCATTGTCCGTGTTCCCCATTGCCAGAGTGCAAACGAATCTCACGCTCGATGCCAACTTAACTGAGAGTGAAGAAGAAAATCGCTCCGTTTCCGATCTCGCCCTTCGCCCAGATACGCCCGCCGTGTCGTCGCACGATGCGCTGCACCGTCGCGAGGCCAATTCCAGTTCCCTCGAATTCGCTCACACTATGAAGACGCTGAAAGGCGCCAAAGAGTTTGTCGTAGAACGCCATATCGAAGCCCGCACCGTTATCTTTCACCGAATAAACGGTCTTTCCCTCCTGCTCATCGGCCTCGAATACCACACGAGCAGTCTGTTGCTTCGACGTGTATTTCCAGGCGTTGTTGAGCAGATTTTCGAGCGCTATGCGGAGGAGACGCCGATCTCCAATCGCCTCAGGAACAGGATGTATCTCCATATTCACATCTCGCTCAGGCTCGCGGGCTTGCATTTCCGCCGCTATTTCCGTGACTAGGGCAGCCAAATCCACCTTCTCCATATGAATGTCGGCGCGAGTGAGCCGTGACAGCTCCAGCAGTGAATCGATCAATACCGCCATCTGTCGGCTGTTCGCCCGCAGGCGATGCAGAAATTTTTTGCCGTCTGTGTCGAGCAGCGGCTCATAGTCTTCTAGCAGTGCCTGACTCATTCCGTCTATGCTTCGAAGCGGCGCGCGAAGATCGTGCGAGACGGAGTAGCTGAACGCCTCCAGCTCACGATTTGACGCCTCCAACTCTGTCGTGCGCTCGCGGATTCGCTCCTCCAATCCGGCGTTCAATGTGTTTATATGCTCCGACTGCGCTTCGACCTCTAGTGACTTTGCGGTGACTTGCTCAAGGGCAGAGGTATAGGTCAGACTCAGATCGAACAGGTGTTTGCGAATGGTGAAGCCCAGTACCGTGCCGAAGAAGAGCGCCAGTGCGAGCACGGAATAGCGAACGATCTGCCCTGAGCGTAGCGCTCTGGCGCTACGCTCAGTGCTCAACCCCGATTCCACGGAGATAAACTGCTCGGCATGGGCTCGGAGCACCTCCAGTGTCTGTTCATCCTCGCCCCGTCGCACCCAGGTAAGATAGTCTCCTCCTGATGCAAATGCTTCTGTTTCGCTGTCCGCGACTTGCAGATAGCGATCGAAGTCGATCTCCCAGTCCCGAGCACTTTTCTCCTGACTCATGTTGTCCTGAACATCCTGCTGAAGTTTTCGCAATTCCTTCCTGAACTCCACTCTCAGTTGGTCGAATTTATCTCGATAGAGCGGATTGCTCGTCAGGAAGAAAAGCCGCTGAAAGCCTGGCATAGCTTCGGCGATCCTGCGCGTGATTCTCGCCTGCGCTATCACTTTATCTGTATGATCGACCCATGAAGCGGCTTCAATAAGGTCGCCGATCTGATAGAAGAGAATCGCCGCGAGGGCAAGCAACAACAGGACTGGAAAGAAGAGTGCACGGTTGAGAAGCTGGCGAAATGAGGTGGTGTCGAGCATCAGGCGGGTCGGTCCTTCATCTCAGTGGAACGTATCAAGGGGTAGTGTTAGTGCGACGTGTGCTCCCCCTTTTGAATGGTTGCCATAGCGAACATTTCCGCTCAGATCCCACCGGCTCAAGCGCTCGACAAGCTCGAGACCCGTATGGCTGGGATGCCTGGAATTGAAATCGGACGGGAAGCCCGGCCCTTCGTCGCTCACCTCCAGGGATGCCGAACTGCCGGACAGCCGAAAGGTGACGGTGACCGCCCCCAGTCCATATTTGAGGGCGTTACTGACAAGCTCATTCGTGACAAGGGGAAGTGCATTTGCCTGTCGGGCAGAAAGCCTCACGGATGCGATCTCGAAATGAAGTGTGCGAGTGAAATCGAGCGCCTGTAGCGCGGGGATCAGCCTCTCCAGAAGCTCATCCGCCATCAGGTAGTCACCATGTCCGTCGAGACGGGCCTGCTCTGTCAGGAGTTCATGAACGACAGCCATGCTATTGATATGCAGGCCGAGCTGACGAAGGTCTCCCTCGGTGAATGGGTGCACTGTGTCCATCAGGCGGATGTCCACCATAGCGGCAATGATCTGCAAACTATTCTTTACTCTATGATGAGTCTCCTTCATCGACTCTCTTAATTGCGAGTTAAGCTTCGCGATATGCTCTTGATTGTGACGAAGAGTCTCCTCAGCGAGTTTGCGCTCCGTTATGTCAATGCCGGAACCGAGCATCCCCTGCGGCGAGCCGTCTGCATTTTTCAACGGATTTCCGCTCTCCAGAACCCATCCATACTCACCATCTGCTCGGTGCAAGCGGTACTCGATG
>JANXLO010000694.1 GCA_025355115.1 Chthonomonadaceae bacterium | reverse complement strand
CAGATGTCGCAGCCGAAGATGCGGTTGCCAGATGAAGCTATGGTGGGGTGGAACTCCTCTGGGATTTCGCCTTTGAGCTCGATAGTGAGGTAGGAGATGCAGCGTCGGGCATCGACCTTGTAGGGCTCGAGGATCGCGACTGTCGGGCAGGCATCCAGGCAGAGGGTACAGGTTCCGCAGCCACCTTGCGCAGGCTCGTCATGCTGGAGAGAGACGTTGGTCACTATCTCGCCGAGGAAGAAGTAGGAGCCACGGCGTGTATTGATGAGGAGGGTGTTCTTGCCGAACCAGCCTAACCCGGCTCGCTGCGCCACCTCACGCTCTAGCACTGGTCCGGCGTCCACATAAACGCGGCCCTCAGCGCCCAGCCCCGCTTGCTCCTTCACAAAATTCAGCAGCTCTCGTAGCCTAGCCGTCATCACCTCGTGATAGTCGTCGCCCCGCGCGTAGCGTGCAAAAATCGCTCGTTCAGGGTCGTGCGGCGGAGTGCCCGGCCCTTCCTCCGCATCAGAGTAGTAGTTCATGCCTACCACGATGATGGAGCGCGCGTCCGTCAGCAGCTCTCTGGGGTCGAGGCGACGGTGCATATTGCGGGTCAGATACTCCATCTCCCCGGCATGCCCCTGCGCGATCCAGTCCCGATACTCCTCCGCAAATGCCGAAGGCTCCGCCCCCGTAACTCCCACGAGGTCGAATCCTAGCTCTGCTGCCTTCAGTTTTATTGATTCGGTCAAGGCTAGGCGATCCATTGGCTATGTGTTTTCGTCGTCATCGAATGGATTTACAGAGCAGTTACTGCCAGAACTGATAAGTGGGCAGATCGCGGACAATGCCGTAGATGTTCCAGAGGCTGCCGACAACGAACTGGCCGAGCATTAGGCCGATAAAGAACGGCAGCGAGCGGTGGAAGCCGCCTCGTCCTCCATAGCGCAAGATCAGCGACTTGAACATCCAGGCCAGGAAGAGCGGCCCCCAGACCAGGTTGATCTCGTATGAGGAGGTCACGGCGAAGGCCAGCGGGTGAAGTGGCCACCAGGGGAAGCGCATTCGCAGCCCCTGAAGCAGGAACGCGATGCCGAACCCTACCCAGATCGCAATAAATTCAGGAAACTTGCCTGGCTGCGGAGACTTCAGCCAGCCATTCAGGGTGTTGTAGGCCTCTGCGCCGAACGTCATGTGGGACTTGCTCTCGGCACCGTAGGAGTACATCAGATGCAGAATGGCCCAGAAGGTGATGAACACCGCCGCGCCGCCGAGGAATAGTAGCGCCTTCGACCACTTGCGGTAGTCAGCGTGAGTCTGTTCGGCCAGCTTGAATGATTCCAGCTGATGGGGCATCGGGTGCGAGCGGTAGGCGCGGTTGAACCAGAAGAAGAGCGCGAAGACCGTGCGCGTGTCCATGTCGAAGGCCTTGCTGCCGACAACCCGCGTCATGATCATCTCCGGGCCGGTGAAGTGGAGGTCGTGCATGGGAGTGCCGAGCTCAGCCCTCATGCGGGTGATGGCCAGGGCCAGCGCGAAGTACATCAGGAAAAAGATGATCCCAATCCACCATGGCATGCCGAGCACACTGCCGAACGTGACCAACCCCGCTACTCCTACCGCGATGCCGAGGAGCGCGTTTCGATACGTCATCGGCTCACGGCTATCGTCTAGATCGGAAGGACGGCCCAGAGCGCGACTGAAAACCTGCTTCAGGTAGTGGCGGCTGACCCATACCGAGTAGAGACAGAACGAGATGTACGCACCAAACGACTGCGTCTCCGTGTAGGGAAACCGGGGATCCTGATCGTAGGCCAGCGCGACCGATGTGACCTTCTCCAGCTTCCAGAACCAATAGAAGAAGACGCAGGAGAACAGAAAGTCGAGCGGCATGAACATTCCCAGCCCGATCATGAAGGGATAGAACGAGAGCGGTGTCCAGCCGACGGCATTCCAGGGTTTAGAGGTGAACATCGGGCCGATGTCCAGGAAGCTCTGGCCGAAGCCGGGAGTCAGGACAGTCGGAATTGAGGGGTAGTAGTAGTTGAGGCTGTTGATGCAGTCGATGGTGCCCGCGATGACGAAACCGATCCAGAACAGCCGGTTGCGGAAAAGCCCCTTCGGCTGAAAGGCCTGCTCCGTCGTGATCTGAAGGGGGAGCTGCACGATCGGATAGGTGAGGCGCTCGTTGTCCGTCCACTGCTTGCGCAGAATAGCATTGAGGCAGAGCATGACGAACAGCAGCAGTGTGACGAAGAAAGTCCAGACCGTGACGACGGGCAACCAGGCAGAGATGTATTTCCAGTGCCATATACTATCGTTGCCCAGGTAGTAGCTCTTCCAGATCGCCTCATCCTTGATGAAGAAGCCGTCCCGAAGATGCGGGTTGATGAGCTTTGCCCAATCGTTCCCCGTGTCGGCGTGCTTGAAAGTCCATGTAAGCATGGGCACGAAGACCTGAAGCATGTCGTGCCCAGAGACGCACGAGCTGATGCTGAGGCCGGAGAATATGAGCAGCAACTCCCCGCGCTCCAGAGCGATGCGCGGCGCGAAGCGGCGA
>JANXLO010000656.1 GCA_025355115.1 Chthonomonadaceae bacterium | reverse complement strand
CGGAGATGCTAACGTCGCGGGCAAACAGGCCAGGTGAGGCGAGGCATTGACGACCAGTTGGCAGGCGCACCCTGCGTTCCAGAAGCTGCTTTTGCCCTTCGCTGAGGGTAAGAGACTGCACTTCGCTTCTTGCTCTTCGGGGCAGCCACAGCAACAGACTGCAGCGGTGCTGCATACGCGACCGTCGCAGATACATGCCCTCGCCTCGACGGGATAGAGCGAAGCAAGAAGCACACTGACGAGCAGGAGCAGGTTGAGAGTGCGTAGTCTCACGATAGCTGAGTATAGCACATAGGCACCCGCTCTGTTCAGCGCACAGTCTGAGAATCGTTACCAGGTCGGCCTCGCGATGTGCATTGTTTCACAGCCTGTTATTCCCAGCGAGTTTTCAGCCCTTGGCCCAGACCGATTTCACGGTATCTAGCAAACGATTGTAGTTCTTGGCCGCGCTGAAGCGTTCAATTGCGACTTCGCGGGCACGGATGCTCAGGCGTAATCGAAGATCGTCGTTCTCGGCCAGCAAGGTAATCGCTTCGGCGAGCGCATGAGAGTCTTCAGCGGGAACGATCCAGCCGCTTTCACCGTGCGTGACCGCTTCCGAAAGCGCTCCGATGGCGGTTGTGATGACGGGCAGACCTGAGGCGAGCGCCTCCAGGACTGCCAGAGGGAGGCAGTCTGCTTTTGTGGGCAAAATGAAGAGATCAGACTGTTCATACAAACTTCGTATTCTAGTGGAGTTGGGCGAGACATCACGATGGATGCACACGCCGGGCCTATCTTCTGCGACCTCAGGTGCATTCGTGACGAGATGCAGTTCAACATTAAGGGACGGAGGAAGACTTTCGAGGGCTTCCAGAAGCGTATCGCCGCCTTTGCGGATAAAATCGCCGCCGACGAACAGCAGGCGAAACGGCTGATCGCCCTTTCTCTCGGGACGCGAAACATGCCACTTCCCCACGTCGATCCCAGGCGGAATGACGCTGATCTTGTTGGATGGCACTCCATAATCGGCGATGAGGGAGTCCTTCGTCCACTCTGACCAGGCGATCAGATGCCTCGCGGCTATGAATGCGCGGACATTCAAACGCTTTTTGAACGCTTCGAGACGCGGGCTGCTGCTAACTCTATGATCGTAGTGGCTGCTCATTGCGTCGATCTGCACAGGCGTCGCGTCCATAGAGATCACCGAGGGGATGCGGCGCATCAGACTCACGGAGAGGAGAGAGGTCACCTGCGTGTGGAAAAGAAGCGCCTGAAGCGAGCCAGCTTGTGGATGGAGGGACAGATAAGCGAGGAGAGAGGCTCGAAGACTCCAGTTAGAACGCACGCCCGGCAGCCTGGACAGCGGACTGCTTGAATCGTCGAAGCGTACGTCAATATAGCTAGGGCAGATGTCCCGACGAGACTCTAAAACGCGCTTCAAATTCTGGACGTGTGTTGTGTGGCCCAGGGAGTGCTCCAGGACGAAGCCGACGCTTAGCCCTGAAGCCTTGTTTTCCTGCATCCCAATCTCTGCCTTCCCTACAGCGTGATGTACCCGCGCCGAAGCCCCTGCGTGACCGCTTCGGTGCGGCTCTCCGATCTGAGCTTCGCCAGAATGGACGCGACATGGAACTTCACGGTATGGAGGCTGATGGAGAGGCGAGCCGCGATGTTTTTGTTGGGCAGGCCCTGTGCCATCAGTTGAATCACTTCCCGTTCGCGCGGCGTGAGGGTTTCTTCGGGCATAAGACTCTCCTCTGAGTGAGGTGAGGCGAACGGCAGTGGCGGGCAGAGCGACGGCACCAGCAGGCGGTCGATCACGGCCAGTCCGACTGCGGCTGCTCGTATCGCGCCAGCTATCTCCTCGCCGCCCGCCTCTTTGCGAAGATACCCCCAGCCAGCCAGACCGCTCCCTGCAAGCTCGCGATAGCCTGTCTCCCCGTCTCCCAACAGAACTAAAGCTGCACCACTGTCCGCGACTGCCGCGACGATATCCGGGCCGTCGGGCAAGCTATAGTCGTACACCACCACGTCCGGTCGCGACTCCGAGAGAGCCCGTGCCAGCCCGTCGTCGCCGTTCACCTCACCAACCACTCGAAATCCTTCCGCCTCCGCCAGCAGAGTCCGAAGCCCCGCTCGCACCGACGAGTAGGCGGCCACAATGAGAACGTCACTCACGCTCGTCCCCCTCTGCTCTATTCGGACGGCTCGGCTCCAAGCGTGACAGTGACTTCAACCGATGCACCGCCACGCAGAAGTCGGACGCTGATTTGCCGACCTGCGGGCTGTGAGCGCAGGTAACGGCGCAGATCGCTCACGTCCGCTACCATGCGGCCGTCGAGGGCAAGCAGCGTGTCACCGAGCATGAGACTGCCGGTGTCGGCAGGGCCGCCCTCCTCTATCCCAACGAGGATCAGTGCGTTCGCCTGCGTCAGGCTGAGGCGTTGCCGTACGCTCTCCTGTAGGGTGACTCCCTGGGTTCGAACTCCTAGGTACCCGCGCTGAACTCGCCCTCGCGCCAGTATCGCATCCGCTACATGCGCCAGCGTGGGCGTGCCGAGGGCGACACTGCGTCCTCGCCCGTAGTTGAGGTTGCACATCCCGATGACCCTGCCGCGCATATCGACCAGCGGGCCGCCGGAGAAACCAGGATAGAACGTCGCGTCGGTGTGAAGCAGGTATTCCGGAAAGCCGCCGCTCTGCGTCTCTATTCGGGCGTTCAGCAGGCCGAGGGTCACCTCCAGGCCGT
>JANXLO010000651.1 GCA_025355115.1 Chthonomonadaceae bacterium | reverse complement strand
GGGGCAAACCAGCCCAACGGGGACTGTACGCAGGTGAACGTGGCATAGCGGGGACGCGGCTCAGAGTAGGCCCAGCCCACGGCATTGGAGATGACTCGCCGCACCTCCGGCTGGTAGTAGACAGGGTAGGTCTCATGGCCGGGGCTGAAGAAGAAGATGCGCCCCTGACCTCTCGTGAAGCAGCAGCCGCTGCGAAAAACTTCGCCGCCACGGAACGTGCTGAGGAACACCAGCTCGTCTGGCTGCGGGATGTCAAAGTACTCGCCGTACATCTCCTGCTCGGGGATCTGAAAGACGGGCGGGACACCGGCGGCGATGGGATGACCGGGGTTGACCGTCCAGACAGTCTCCTGGTCGTCATCACGCCAGCGAAGTGCGCAAGTTGTTCCCATCAGGCGCGTGAATATTTTTGACCAGTGTCCGGAGTGCAGAACGATAAGTCCCATCCCGGAGAGTACGCGATCGTGGACGCGATCTACCACCGCATTGTCGACCATATGGTGACCCATGTGCCCCCACCAGGTGAGCACGTCGGTCTGCTCGAGCACCTCCTGGGTCAGTCCGTGCTCCGGCTGATCGAGAGTGGCGGTGCGAACTGTGGCTCGCGCGCCAAGATTCTCCCGAATGCCCGCGGCGATGACCGAGTGCATGCCATCCGGGTATACGGCCTTGACTTTTTCGTGCGTCTGCTCGTGCAGGTTCTCGCCCCATACGGTTACGCGAATAGGTGTTTCAGACAAAAGCATTTCTCCTCGTGAAGATGATTCGGAAAACAGGCGCCAGGACTGCATACAATGTGAAGGAGGGCGCGTCGGCGCGCGACTCTATTCCCCGCCAAGACACGGGGTTCCTTCTACGCTGGCATCCAGTAAGAGTTGCATCCCTGGCAGCGGAAGGACTTCTTGACAAGGCAGAAGCAGAGGCACTATAATGTTTGCATAATCTGTCCGCAGAAAAATCCGCGTTCCCTGCCGGTCGTTTCATCGTCGGGAGAGGGCCGTGAGCACAGGAGAGAGCTAAACTTATGGCCGGAGTCGTTCTAAAAAACTTGACGAAGTCCTTCGATAAAGTGACCGCCGTCAACAGCATCAATCTGGAAATTCACGACAAGGAGTTCATGGTTCTCGTCGGGCCGTCCGGCTGCGGCAAGACGACCGCTCTGCGGATGATCGCCGGGCTGGAGGAGTCCACCAGCGGCGAGATTCTGATCGGCGACCGCATCGTAAATGACGTCTCGCCGAAGGATCGCGACATCGCGATGGTCTTTCAGAACTACGCCCTCTACCCGCACATGAGCGTCTTCGACAACATGTGCTTCGGGCTGCGTCTGAAGCGCACCGCGACTGGCAACGTATGGCCATTCAACGCGAAGCGCGCCTTCACCGAGCAGGAGATTTCGCGGCGCGTCAACGAAGCGGCCGACATGCTGGGGCTGAAGCCTCTGCTGCTCCGCAAGCCCAAAGAGCTTTCCGGCGGCCAGCGTCAGCGCGTTGCTCTCGGACGAGCCATCGTGCGCGAGCCGAAGGTCTTCCTAATGGACGAGCCGCTCTCCAACCTGGACGCCAAGCTCCGTGTTCAGACCCGCGCCGAGCTGATAAAGCTGCATCGTCGCCTCCGCATCACGACGGTATACGTCACGCACGATCAGGTCGAGGCGATGACCATGGGCGACCGCATCGCAGTCATGAGCAACGGAATCATCCAGCAGTGCGACAAGCCACTCACACTTTACAACCACCCGAACAACCTGTTCGTAGCCGGCTTCATCGGCTCCCCCGCCATGAATCTCCTGCCCGTAACTCTTGTGCGAGAGGGAACGGATCTCATTGCCGACGCTGGCAGTTTCCGCGTCACCCTGCCCGCTTCCCACGCCGAAAAACTAAGTGATTATGTCAACAAGACGCTGACCTTCGGGATTCGACCGGAGGACATCTACGACCGCAGACTGCCCGGCCTGGTCGCCTCGACAGCGGGCAACACCGTACCGATGGAAGTGGACGTGATCGAGCCGCTCGGCAGCGATGTCGAGATGTACTTGAAGACGGGAGAGCTTCTCCTGGTCGCCATGATCGACAGCTCCTCCCTCGCGCAGGTCGGCGACAAGCTCGAGGTGATTCTAGACATGTCGAAGTCGCACCTTTTTGATCCACAAACCGAGCAGGCACTCTGCTGAGTAGGCACGGCCTTGATTTATCGGCCCGATTCGGGGTAAACTGTAAGTCTGACAAACTGGCACTTAGCGAACATGGGTGGGTTACATGTTCGGACAGGATGCGCTTCGGCGCATTTCGTCGTGTCCTTCCCGCTCCGGGGAAACCGGAGCCAGAAGCGCCAGGCGGCTGCCCACAAGCAGCGCAGGCGTATTTCGACCGAGGGGAGGTGAGAGACTATGCGCCACTACGAGGCGATGTATATCGTTGACGGCGAGATTCAGGATGAGGATCTCGAGAAGGTCACCGAAAAGTATAAGAAGGTCGTCACAGACGGCGGCGGCGAGGTTTCCGATGCCAGCAAATGGGAGAAGGGACGTCGTTCGTTCGCTTATGAGATCGACAAGAAGCGCGACGGGATGTATATCCTTATGCAGTTCACGGCAGGCAATGCCGTGCCGAAAGAACTGGATCGCATCTTTAAGATCAATGACGAAATCATTCGACATCTGATCGTCCGACAGGACGGAGACGAAGAGTAACATTTCTCGATTCGGGCAGAAAAGGTTTCCGCTTTCACTGTCCTCACTGTAGTAGCACTCATCGGGCGGCCACTCAAGTGCGTCGTCATTCATAAACACCTAATAGAACCGTTGTCTGTCCCCAGGGCAGGCATCAGGGAAGGAAAATCGGAAAATGGCTCTCAATCGTGTCGTTTTGGTCGGTCGGCTTACTCGTGATCCCGAGATGAAGTACACTCCCGCAGGCATTCCCATCGCATCGATGGGCATCGCTGTGGATCGCTTCACCAAGGATGATCAGGGTAACTATGAGGTTGATTTCTTCAATGTGACCGCATTTCGCCGCACTGCTGAATTTGCGCAGAACTATCTGAAAAAAGGGCGTCTCGTCTCCGTGGACGGTCGTCTTCAGATGCGTTCCTGGGTGGATCAGGCAAGCGGGCAGAAGCGTTCAGCGGTGGACATAATCGCCGACAACCTTGATCCTGTAGGGCCGCGCCCTCAGGGAGATGAGAACGCGCCCGAAGGCGAACCGGGAACTGAACCGGCACCGCGAGCGGCAGCCTCTGTTGCCGCTTCACCTGCCGCTCGCCCCTCCGCTCCGACGACCGCGGCGCCCAAACGACCCGCTCCGACGCCTGTCGCAGACGATGCAGACGAATCCGATCCCTTCGCAGATGAATGACGGCGAAACCCGCCCCCGCCTCTGACGAAAAGGAATGTATCTATGGCGACCGTAGCCCGGCGACCAAGCAGCAAGCCGAACAAGTTCCGCAAGCCGCGACGCAAAGTCTGTATGTTCTGCGTCGAAAAAGCTAC
>JANXLO010000640.1 GCA_025355115.1 Chthonomonadaceae bacterium | reverse complement strand
CGCTATTTTCAAGGCCAGACGCCCGCACGAAATTGAAGAAATTCCTATGAACACTCAGTCCACTACAGATGAAACGATCCGTGCCTTGCGTGAGCGGCTTGAGATCCGAGAGCGGCAGGTGAGCGCAATGCACCTGATCGGCTCGGCCCTCTTCTCTAAAACTAATCTTGATGATCTGCTGCGCGAAACCTTGACCGTCTCGCTGGCGACAGTGGATGCGGATGCGGGCTCCATCCTGCTCTACGACCGCGAGAAAAAAGCGCTCGTGTTCAGATACGTCATCGGGGGCGCAACATGGCTGGTCGGCAAAGAGATCGATCCACACAAGGATCCTAAAGGCAAAGCCACCCGGGTTTTTCTCGAGGGAGTTTCGCTCATCACCGTCGACACTACGACCGCAGAGTACAACGACGACATCGACAAAGTGACCGGCTATCAGACCAAAAACATACTGACGGTTCCCCTCAGAAATATGAACGAGACTATCGGTGTCATGCAGGCTCTCAACCGCCGGACCGGTCAATTCGACCTAGATGATCAGGAGCTGCTGGAGATCGTCAGCAGCCTCGCCTCCACCTCGATTGTGAACGCGACGCTCGCGCAGGAGGCGCAGCTTGCCGCAGTGGCTCGAGCGGTGGGCGATCTTGGGCACGACATCAAAAACTTCCTCACTCCGATCGAGACGATGGTGGACACCACGGTGGACGCCTTCATCGTGCCCATGTTCGAAGACCTCGATCGCCTCGCTGAATCGTGGCGCTCGACCGACCCGGAAAAGGCCGATGCCGTGATTCAGAATACGCAGCAATTGCGCGACTGGTATCCCGAAGTGCAGGGCTCTGTCCGCGATGGCTGCGAGGACATCCGCGAGATGGTCAGCGTGATCGCTGACTACATTAAGGGAACCCAGGCAACCAACTTTGAAGTGGACATCCTGGAAAAAGTCATCCAGAAGCGGCTACGACGATTGAAAGTGCTGGCTCGAAATCGTCGCGTGACCCTGCATCTGGAGGACCTTGGCTCTGTGCCGCCCTTTGGCTTCGATCATCGGCTGCTCGGAAGGGCGATTTTCAACCTCGTAAACAACTCGCTCGGAGCGATAAACGACGCGATAAAGAAAAAGAAGATGGAGATGCGGCCCGGCGGCTTCAACGTTCGAATCACCGCGACCGCAGTAACCACCGGAACCTTCCCGGAGGGAAACTACTGCCGCATCGACGTTGAGGACGATGGCCCTGGGGTCCCCGCGCATGTCAAAGAGCTGCTCTTTTCCACCAAGGCGATAAGCACTACGCCTGGCGGAACAGGCATCGGGACCCGCTTCGTGAAAAGCGTGGCCGATGCCCACGGAGGTCTGGCGGGAGTTGAGAGCGAGGAGGGGCACGGCGCGACATTCTGGCTGAAGCTGCCGCTGACACGCGAAGAGGAAGCTCCAGCCCCGGAGGCGATCCCTGAGCCTCCAACCGTCTAAACTCCAGATCCGCTGCTCTTCAGGGACTAAGGCGGGCGAGTAGCGGGGAGTCTTCAATGCCCAACGGAAGCGTTACTCGCCCGCCAATCCGAGAGGACTCGTAGGTGGCGAAAATCAGCTCAGTCGCCTGAAGCGCATGGTGACTGCTCAGTGTGGGACGCGCACCGGATTTCAGGCACTCAATCGCATCCAGCACCGAGAGTACGGTGTCCCCAAGCGGCGGCACGACATCAGTCAGGTCTTGCTTCTCCCAGCCGCTGAGACCCGTGCGCATCATTCTCAGCGCGGGACCCTTCCAGACATTGACCTCGATCATGCCTTGCGTCCCTACGATTCGGTTGTCACACCCTCCGCCGCTCGCGCCGCCTGTCACCATCAGGCCCTGGACTCCGTTAGCGAACTGGATGTACGACAGGCCGCTGCCCTCTACCTCCACGCCGTACACAGACTTGTGCCCTTCGATCTCGATCTGGCCCATCACCCACTCGGCGGGCGACTGATCGTTGTAGAAGAAGAACATGTCGAACCAGTGCGTTCCCCAGTCGAACAGGTTGTCGCAGCAGCCCTCAATTCGAAGGATTTTGCCGATGGCTCCGCTGTGCGCCAGCTCTCTTGCCTTCACGTACTGCGCTCCGAAACGCCGCTGATGACAGAATGTCAGCTGAACTCCCGCCTCCACGCACGCCTCGTGCATCGACTTCGCCTCGCCCCAGGTAGGTGCCATCGGCTTTTCGGAATGAATCGCGCGTACTCCCGCCTTCGCGATGTCCTTCACCATCTCCGCATGAAGGCCCGTCCAGGTGCAGACGCTGACGATGTCGGGCTTATGCTCCGCAAACATCTCAGCGTAGGAGGGATAGATGTTGGGCGCGCCGTGCTTCTGCGCAAGCCCCTGCGCCGCTTTAGCGATAGGATCGACGACGGCGATTAGCTCTGTCTCCTCGGAGGCTGCATAGCCTTTCGCATGCTCTTTACCACGCCCGCCGCACCCTATGATCGCCGCCTTCAGCTTAGCCACTTGTTCGCTCCTTTGCGTTCGATACTTCACTCGTAAGCCCATAATGGGCAACGTGATCCTGCACACATAGTTCCGCAGCAGGTCTCAGTACAGTCACAGCTATTACTAATGTCGTGAGTTTAACACACGAGTAACATGTTAGCGATGCTCGTTCGTCAGTCCTTTTTTTCACGTCGATTCATAAATGGACGTTCACACAGGATGTGGAATAGATACCTGAGGCACAGAGTTACGGGAACAACTATGGCCATGAAGACCACGAACTCCCGCAGCGCACTGTATTTGAGTTTTGTCATCAAGAAATGCGCGGAATCGAGGATTGGATAGTGGATCAGGTAGATGCTGTAGGAGAAGCTACCGAGCAAGATCGCGATCCCGGAATCCAGACCCTTCAGAATGAGGGACTGTTTGCGCGGTGAGGTGCAAGTCAACTGGTTGGTACAGTAGATGAGGAGACTTGCCGTTGCGCAACCCACGAAGATGTCGAACAGCCAGAAGACGGGGTCCAGATTCTGCACTCGTACGCACATGCCCCATGCCGCAATGCCACTCGTTGCTGCGAAAACCAGCCAGGGCAGCTTCGCTCTGATTTTCGCCATTTTCGGCTTGTCCGACATAGAGATCTCGGCTGCGGCCATCCCCAGCGCGAAGAGACCTAGGTACCAGGGACAGGCTTGATCCAGAGCGCCATGGAGCAGTGGATGGGGGGCGAGGCCAATCACAAAGGCTATGAGGACAGTCAGGATCAGGCCAGTACGACGCCAGAATGGCAGCAGAATGAGCGCGAACAAAACATAGATCTGCGCCTCTGTAGCTACGCTCCAAAAGGCTGGATTGATCGTGTAGGCGGTCGATGCGCTTATATTATGAACTTGAAAAAGATGACTCAGGATGGAGAAAGCGGTGAAATTGGACGCGAGATGGTTGTCTGTGCCGTGTGTCTTCGACTGCAGCACGTATCCAACGCCGACCAGTAAGAGGGAGAGAGCAAGAGCCGCATAGTAGGGAGGCAGAAGGCGGCGCGCGCGACGAACTGCAAACCCACCCATTCCACCGCTCAAAGTTCTAGCGGCCGATCTGACTACGGGCAATGTAAGGCAGTAGCCGGAAAGCACGATGAATATTCCCACTGAAGCATGGCCATAGCGGGTCCAGCCAAAGATTTGCTGCAAGGGATGAGGCAGGATCTGCCACTGACCATGAAAATCGAGGATGCGGAAAATGTGATAGAGGACTACATAGAAGGCGGCAAATCCTCGCAAGCCATCCAGATAACCGAGCCGCAAAGGGAGCCGAGGGATTTTCGTTTCGGCCAGTTGAATCGCCGCCTCATCGCTGCCCCGATCGGTCGCATTTAGTTCAAGTGCCATGTGGACGATTGCCTTCGCACGACGGGAATGCAGTAATCATACCTGCAAACGATCACTGCTGACAACCTACTTCGATAAGGCCCAGACACCAATGAATCCGTCTTTGATCCTTCGCACCGCTGATGACCCGCTCTATCATATGAGTTACGAGCGATGGAGTGAAGTTCGATGTGAGGCTCAGACAGATTTGATTAGACGTTGAGGTATCAGCTTCACACGAAGCCAATGGGACGGATGGCAATAGAGTTCTCTACGCGATCATACACTGCCATTGCGTCCGTCCGCTCCTCAATCCGTTGGCTGATGCTGTCTCAGCGGACGTCCTGTGATTTGCGGTGCCTCCTGCAAATCAGCCCGGAGACTCCCAGTCCAAGGACAAGGCTACTGGGATCAGGAGTGACGGCTTGAGTGCCTCCTGCCGAAGAGGAAAAAGCCATGAAGCAGCTATCGCCTATAATGTCGCATCGCTGGTGTTGCCGCCAACACCGAACTTCGTGCCGTCAGGTTTATAGCGGAGGACGCTGCTTGTGCCCCTGTTGGTGACATAGAAGTTGCCGTCCGGGCCGAATGTCGCTCCAATTGGGTAACTCAACTGGCTTCCTGCGATAAAAACGTCGGAGAAGCTTCCGGTCGCTCCACTGTAGCGGAGGATCTTGTTCGCTTCGAAGTCGCTGATATAGATGTTGTTGTCCACGTCAAGGGCGACGCCCATCGCCGGTCCAAGCACGTTTCCATCAAGAGCTGTGTTAAGTTG
>JANXLO010000583.1 GCA_025355115.1 Chthonomonadaceae bacterium | reverse complement strand
CAGCGTGATCAATTTCGTCAGTGCGGTCACTGCCCTCGCCTGCTTGATGCGGTCGTACTCGAAGGCTCTCAGCACACGAGGCAGAATAAGCTCGAGATAGATGCTGTAGGCGCCCATGTACCACTCCGGCGTCAGCCCGATGCGCTTATGCACCGCGCCGACGCGCAGGCGGTAAGCAAGATAGGCCGCGCCATACTCCCCTCCGGTGAGGCTTAGGAAGTACTCTCGCTGAAGACCCTTGACTCTGGCAAGAGTGGCATGGTCGGGGAAAAAGCGCCTCAGTTCGGGAAACAGCAGCCAGCGGGCGTACAGCTCGTCCATCACTTCATCGACATAGTGCAGAGCAATCGGACGAAGCTCACGCAGAATAGTCTCATCCACGGAACTAAATCCTACGAACGCCTTGCGATGCTCCCACGCGCTCTCGGTGACAAACTCACGCGAGGAGTCGATATCTTCGTTCGAAGGCGCGTAGCAGGCAACATATACGCAACTGCCCCCTATCTCCCTCGATGTTCCTTCGTTTGCCCTCACCAGAATTCGCCCTGGAAAGTGGCGCAGGAAGTAGCTCTGAACCTCGCCTCGTATCTTCTTTGCTTCAGCGGCATCGTTCGCCTCACAGATGACCTCGAAAGCGACGCTGCCGCGAGCCTTCTCCATCGCCTCTCCAAGAGCCTGATCAGCGCTAACGCCGATCTTGAAGCGACAGGATGGCTGACGGATAAGGAGCAGATCCCTCGCTCGCAGCGCCGGACGCACGCTGCTGCGAGCGAAGCCAAGTGCCGAGAACGACGTCAGCGCCTCGGAATGTTTTCCTACCTCGAACGGCAGGTCTAGAAACTCCTCCGCCGTAAACAAAAGCTGTTCGCTCAATGCGGTCCTCGTTTCAAGTCAATGCACTACAGCAGTTAGTAGATTTATGGGGCAGGCCGTAGAAAGACGACCCGATTCGTCCAGCTGTAGGAATGGCTGGCGTCCCAGAGGGCTGCCAAAGCTCGCACTATCTCACCAAAGCTATTGCTCGCAATGGATCGATCGTCGATGAAGACAACGCCTGCATGATCGACACTGATCAAGCCCCGTCACATCAGCAGCGGGAGAATGGTCTTCTGGTCATAAGTGACCAGCGTCAGGCCTACCCGCAGCGCCGAGTCCAGGATATCCTCATCTGGCCTACCCATATAATGTCCGCTCTGCCAATCGTGTATGCTCGTGACGGTGAGCTTGGCCGCCTGTCGGCGAGCTGTTGGGCGACTTCGGGCAACAGGTTTTCATCGAGGAGCAGGGAGAACATCAGCGCTTCGCTTCCCTGACGTCGGATTCTTTGGGCACCTCGAAAAGCTTCACGCCAGGCAGGAGCCGCTGCATCGCCTCGTATCCGATCTGATTGTCCTCGATGGCCAGGTCTATCTCTTCACGATAAGCTTCGTAGTAGCTGATCGCGGCCCTGATGCTATCTACCGGGTATGGATAGTCTTCGGCCATGCGCTCGGCGTCCATGACATATCGCTTCGCGATCATCGCCACCTCCCAGATGGCTAACCCCGAAACCTTCATATAAGGCTGTCTGCCCACTGGGGAGTCCCTCTACTCTATAGCGGCGAAGTCCGCTTCGCGGAGTGACTCCTCCAGCAGAAGTACCCCGGCCCTCGTTCGGGTCATGCCATTCCCCAGTTTCCGGGCAAATTTATCCAGCCGCTCAATCATTTGATCGGGTATCCTCAAACTCAGAATTTGAGACATTATCGCTTTCCACTCCGCAGAACCTTGATGGCATTGTACACGAAATGAGCGATGTATACAAATCCATCGTCGAAGTCTGGTCAATTGCATGCATTGTCAGACGGACGACTTGTAGAGTGGAATGGAGAGGCGCGAGGTCACAGGATGAGGAAATTGGCGTGATTTGAGGAGGAGAGACAGGAATGTCTCTTGCTTATCGCTAATATAAGGGCAGGGAGTAGTTGTGCATCTCTATAGTGCCGTCCAACACGGTGCAACGTTCCTGCGTTCGATCGGTCGAACCGAGGGTGCATGGCCCCGATACTTCACGTCCTCTTCGCAAACTTGAAAGGAGTTCCCGATTGATACACGGAACAAATAGAGCTGTCGCGCTCCTGATGGCAGGCATGACGCTGTGCTGCTCCCTTACCGCGGCCCTGGCCGCCCCGCCCAAGAAAAGCAAAAAGCCGCCCGTCAAAGCGGCCGCGGGCAAGTCCAGCGCAGCGATGCTTGCCGCCGGTGCCAAAGTCTATGAGGCCAACGGATGCATGGCCTGTCACGCTATCGGCGGCAAGGGCGGTCCCACTGGTCCGGACCTCAGCAATGTCGGCGGCGACTCGAAGCATACCGCGAAATGGCTGGAGACTCAGATCGTCAACCCGAAGGCCAACAAGCCCGACTCGACGATGCCCTCCTATGAGACGATCAAGGGAAAGGACCTGAGCAATCTGGTCGCTTATCTCGGCAGCCTCAAGAAGCCTATGGCCAAAGCCACCAAGTAGCACCGCCTGCCGGACGGATGCCCGCCTGCATCCGTCCGGCATCCCTGTCCTGCCGGCTCGGCCCGGCACGGTTAGAGGAGTATCATGTCGCACCCCCAAGCCGTTGATCTCCGCCTAGACGCGGACATTCTGACCGATTTGAACGCCGCTTCCCGCCGCGAATGGCTCTCAACCAACGGCATGGGTGGATACGCTTCCAGTAGCCTCTCAGGGGCCAATACTCGCCGCTACCATGGCCTGCTGGTCGCTGCGCTCGATCCGCCACTGGGCCGGGCTGTTCTGCTCTCCAAGCTGGAAGAGACGCTGGAGATCATCGCTCCAGACGGCGGCAGCTCCCCGACTTTCGGCCTCTCCACCAACTTCTACTCCGGGGTCGCCTACCCGCAGGGCTACCAGCATCTTACCGAGTGGACGGCCTACCCGGCTCCCGCCTGGGTATGGTCACCGCAGCCCGGTGTGCGCTTCGAGAAGCGAGTCTGGATGGCACAGGGGCACAACACCACTTATATCTCTTATCGCCTCCTCGAGGCGCCGGCTGGCCATACCGCCCTTCTGCATCTTGTGCCCCTGCTCGCCTGGAAGGACTACCATAGTGAGATGCGGGCCAACGATCGAGTCCCCGATATGTTCTGGTTCCCCTCCGTCCCGCAGACCACAGGCGAAATAGGCGCACCGCTCGGCGTCCTGCGGGTCACACTGCCCGACATTCAAAAGGTCACATCGAGCGCGACGCGGCTGGAGTTGCATGTAGTGCAGGAGGACGGCACGCCGTTCGCCGGTACTACCTTCGACCGGCAGGCTTACTGGTACTACAACCTTCACCATCCCCGTGAGGAGGAGCGCGGCCAGGAGTTCGAGGAAGACCTCTATGCGCTCGGGATGATCTCCGCCACGCTGTCAGTCGGTGAATTCCTCGTGGTGGTCGCTGATGCGAAGGTGATCACCGAGGCTCATTTTCCGACCAGAGTCGACGGCACCGACACGGCCCTGGAGATGTTGGGCGGCAAAGAGATGGCCCCCGCTTCGCCTGATGTCACGTGGAACATCCTTCTGAACCGTCAGGAGAAGCTTCTTGCCGGTTTTGTTGCGCCTGCGCTCCCGATGACGGCCCGGCCTGATGATTCGTTCGCTCAGTGCCTCACCCTCTCCGCGGACGCGTTTCGCGTCTCGGTCGTGGGAGGGCGCACCACCATCATCGCAGGCTATCCGTGGTTCAGCGACTGGGGGCGCGATAC
>JANXLO010000541.1 GCA_025355115.1 Chthonomonadaceae bacterium | reverse complement strand
GGTGGATTTACCCGAACCGGAAGGGCCAGCCACAAGGACGCTGTCGCCTTCCGGTATCCCGCCTTGCATCATGGCATCCAATGCAGAAATGCCTGTGGAGAGCCGCCGCGTCAATGGCGGCTTTGGGCTCGTGGGCGCGAGGCCGAAGGTGCGCGGGAAGACATGAACGCCATCTTCGGTGATGCGAAAGGTGTGAAGCCCCGGCAACCCGCCGCCGAGTACGGTATCGAAGCCGGGAACGCCGGTCGCCAGCCTACCGATGCTGACCTGGCCTTGCTCACTCATGCCGGGTCTCATCCGCGCTAAAATTTAAGATGTCTCCCTGTGCATCAGGCCAGACATCATGCACAATGCAAAGGGTCAGGGCTTCGCCGATAAAAACGATCAGCAGTCCGATCAGCTGCGCGAGCAGGGCCGTGCTTCCTTCGACCACAGCCTGCACCGGATGCTGCAGCGCGGTCTCGCTGAAGCCATCGAGTGTAGCGTCGGACAAAACACGCACGGACTGCAGCCACTGCACTTCCCGCTTCGATATTGCCAGAGAGCGCGACAGGAGCGCCTAAAACCGGCTATGCCCACAAGCTTCGAAAGACGCAGGCGCAGCTTGTCGAAGACGCGGAGGGCAACCTGCGCCGACTCAGCGTCATGCTCGCCTCCCGCAGCCTCCAGCGCAAGCAAAAGCCTGGCTAAATCCCGTATCGCCGGAGTAGCCTGATTCATAATGAAAAGCCTCTTCCTCCGGGTATTCTCAATCGTTCCAAATCATCACTGCCAGCAAGGGCCACAAGTTGCTTCTCGGCCTGGTTCCATAATTTCAGCGTCCGAGATCGACTCTCCTGCTTTCACTGAAAGCAGTGCTTTCAGGCAAAATTCTGTCAAATGCCGCGTTCTCATTCCAAACACACCACAGCATTCCCATCATTACTTCCCTGAGATCGAGATTTCCTTAATGGGATTTCCTGCTCGACGGATAGAGAAAACGCCGGAAGAGGATAGTCAGCCGGGGCAACACTCCGTAGAGCATCACAGGGACAAAGCATGAGGAGTGAATGAGGACGCGCAGCCATATGGGCAACGGCGCAAGCAGCGGGCTCAAGGTGACCGCAAATACCATGCCGACGAGGTAGACGCCGAGCCAAGTGACCACTGCCATTCGGTGGCGACTCGGGAAATTGGGCCGAGGCTCGCCCGGAAGCGTAAACCATGCCTCGAGGCCGGTGACGTCCGCGCGATGGGAGGGAGCCGCCAGGAGACTCTCCATGCGTGTGAGGCAAGTCCTCCGTTCAACGGAATCCTCCCATGCCTGAAGGCTGCTCTTGCGGTCGAACTTGAAGACGACGCGATACTCCGAATTGGTGTCCGCTGTGGGGCGAAAGACACTCGCGCCCAGATGTCCGGGCGCACGAAGGGCAGCGGTAAGCATCTCGCGCATCACTTCTTCAAACTGATCCTCGCAGCCAGGGCGTACTCGGCGGGAGATGCATACTGTGACCGGCGGGTCGCTTTCAGCGACGGCTGCCAGCCCGCCAAGCGCGGGAAAGTCGACTTGTGTCATAGCCTTATGGGCCTCCTGATGTTGCACGCCATGCCGGTTGGGCAGGCCGCGCATGAATACTGAAGCCTCTGCAGACGAGTGGTCGCGTGGGCTTGTATTCACTGGAAACATAGACCTATACGAGTGCCTGCCTGCCGCAGTTCCAGTCGGAAATTGGATGCGAGCAAGCTGTCACGAGGTCTTTTTCCTTCTCTCTCCTCATGCTATAATAACCTGACCAACTACCGGTACAAAGAAGTCCTGCAAAATAAGACAGAATGCACGGCAGGCTAAGTTCCTACAGTTCTGCACGAGAGGAAACATACGAAATGACGAGTCGAAATTTATTCGCTGTCTCAATGCTTTCGCTTGCGTTGCTTGTGGGCGGCGGAGCGATGATCGTCCACGCTGGCCCGCATGCCTCCGCGCCCGCTGACGGCAACGAGAGCATGGGACTGGTAGATATGGAGCGCCTCTACGGAGCCTCCGACATGCCACTGGTGCTCGCGCAGAAGTCCGCGCAGCTCGCAGCCGAGGCGCAGAAGAGGCTGGAGACTATCGCCGCTGTGCGCTTTCTCGACGCCAAAGAGCTTCAGGAGTATGGCGACCTGGCGGCGAAAATACAACCTGACGCCTCGCAACAGGCGCGCGCAAAGGAGCTAAAGTCCCTCTCCGACATGCGTTCCGCCGAGCTTGACACGCTGAACATCAAGAAAGCGGAGGATCTCACTCCTGCGGACAAAACAAGAATGCGCGCACTTGTGGAGATGAGCCATCTTCTCGAGCGAGTGCTGCCCTCCCTTCGCGACGATCTGCTCCAGGATCAGGCTGAGCGGGTGCAGGTGGTGCGCAGAGATCAGATTTCTCAGCTACGCGTACTGGTGGGTCAAGTCGCGAGGGAGAAAGGGATTCTGCACGTCTTCGACGTCAATGCCCTCGTCTACTCCTCTACTGACCTGACGCCCCTGGTTCTGAAAAAGCTGAAAAACGGGCAGAAATAGCTGCGTCCTTGAGTAAGCCGGATCGACCTATGAAGCTGGCTTCTCGCGAATCAGGGCTACTCGGTAGAACAGGCTCCTGCGCAGCTTGAATTCTTGCCCTAAGCGCAGCCCGAACGACTCCGGCATAGAGCGATACTCGGGCACTGAGTAGGCACGGAGGACAGACGCTGGGCCGTCGTGACGGGTGAGGCGATTCATTCGGGCAAGGGCGGAGACTGCGCGAAAGAGGCGCCAGGCAGACCAGGCCCGCCGCAGGTCGTTGACAAGCCATCCGCGCCGCGCCGCTCGCTCCATCTCCTTGAGCGCGACGATGCTCTGCTCGTAGCCGAAATGGTGGAAGGCCAGCGAGCAGAGCACATAGTCCACGCTGCAATCCGCGAAAGGGAGCCGAAAGGCATCGCCGCGCACCAGTCGGATCCTGCTCTCCGCACCGATCTCCTCCCGCGCAAAACGCAGAATAGGCGTGCTATAGTCCAGGCCGATGATGTTCACCGGTATTTGCTCGCGCTTCGCCAGGGCTAGAATCGCTTTTGGAAGATCGCCAGAGCCAGTGGCGACGTCCAGGAAAGTGACGGGGCGGCCCTCGAATGCCGGGTCTAATTTCGCCGCTCGAAGCCAGATCGCCGCCTGCCTCATCACGACCGAAGTGCCCCCCAGAAAGCGGTTGGCGTGCTGAACATCCGTCATGCTGGCCTGAAAGTCGGAGTACGGCTGATTTTCGTCGTCGATCAGCTCCTCCTCGTCGATGCGAGGCGGCGTGTCCCAATTCAGCAGTCGTCTCATCGCATCTCCCCTGCCCTCCCGCAACGATTCCCAAAGGCCAGGCACTCTGCCTACTACGAACTTTACTCAGCACTCCGGCGTAACTTCTATAGATAAGTCATTTTACGATTATAAGGGCAGCCTGTTCCTCGCGAACAGGAGGAGGCAGTGCAGACATTGGAGAGATCAGAGTCCCGACGACGGGTAGTTGTGACCGGAATTGGGGCGATCACTCCCATCGGAATCGGAGTGGATGGTCTACGGGCCGGGTTGCGAGCCGCGCGATCCGCCGTGCACACAATCACCGCGTTCGATACTTCAGCCTTCGTCACGCATATCGCAGCGACCGTCGAAGGCTTCGACCCCATGCCGTACCTCGATGGCAAGAAGCTCAAGCGGCTCGATAAATTCTCCCAGTTCGCCGTCGCGGCGGCGAAGATGGCGGTCATGGATGCCGGACTGGAGCTGGAGCGCGAGGATCGCAATCGCATTGGAGTCTGTCTTGGAACAGCTCTTGGCGGGATAGCCTTCGCCGAGGAGCAGTATCCGAAGTTCATCGAGAAAGGCCCGCACGGCGTCAACCCGATGCTCGCTCTGAGCGTCTTCAACGGGGCCGGATCCTGCAATGTCGCCATCGAGCTAGGCGTCAGCGGCCCCACCACAGCAAATGGCGACTCCTGCGCAGCCTCCCCCATTGCGATAGGACATGCCGTCGATATGATCCGCTCCGGCAGGACGGACATCATGCTCGCAGGCGGATCGGAGGCGCCGCTCTCGCCCCTCTGCTTCGGCGCGTTCGCGATCATCCGTGCCATGAGCCAGCGCAATGACGATCCAGAACGTGCCTCACGCCCCTTCGACAAAGGACGCGACGGCTTTGTGATGGCGGAGGGCGCCGCAATGCTCGTGCTCGAGGAGTATGGTCGTGCCCGTGCGAGGGGCGCGCAGATCTACGGCGAAATACTGGCGCATGCTAGCACCAACGACGCCTTCCACATGACACAGCCCCGTCCGGATGGAACTCAGACTGCACGTTGCATGCAGGAGTGCCTGCGCGAAGGGGGGCTTGCGCCGGAGCAGGTGGACTACATCAGCGCGCACGGCTCCAGCACACCGCTCAACGACAGCTCCGAGACGGAGGCCATTAAAAAGGTGTTCGGCGAGAGAGCCTATCGACTGCCCATCAGCGGCACGAAAGGCTGCCACGGCCATGCGCTTGGCGCGACGGGCGCATGGGAGGCCGCGATCAGCCTCCTAGCTCTGCGCGACGACTGGCTCCCCCCGACGCTAAATCTCACCGATCCCGACCCTGCCTGCGATCTCGACTACATCCCCGAATCAACCGGGAGATCGCAGCGAGTGAACGCCATTCTTTCGAACTCGTTCGGCTTCGGCGGCATCAACGCCTGCCTGCTGTTCGGGCGAGTCTAGGCCCAGCATGACTCCTCATGGATAGCCCTGCGATAACTAGACCAACTCGCCCTCCCCTCCATCCGCTATTTGGACATCTGCCGGCTTTTCGTGCCGACCCATTGGGCTTCCTGACGCATTGCGCGCGCAGCTATGGCAGTATCGTGCCGCTGCGAATGCTGCACCGTCAGGCGTTTCTGCTGCTGGATCCCGCCGACATCGAGCGGGTGCTGGTCACCGAGCATCGCGATTTCGTCAAGCCGCAATGGCTGAAGACCAGTGCCGTATCGAGGGTGCTGGGAGAGGGATTGGTCAGCGCAGAAGGAGAGGATTGGCGGCGTCAACGACATGCCTGCCAGCCCGCCTTCCAGCCTCGTCGCATGGAGAGCTACGCGGCTGCGATATCCTCACTGGTTCAGCATGCCCTTACCGAGTGGCAGCCGGGTCAGACGCGTGATCTTCACAGGGACATGACCCATCTCGCTCTGGCAGTAGTCGCCCAGACCCTCTTCGACGGGGAGATGACGGAATGGACGGAGGAGGCCGGGGATGCGGTGGAGACGCTGATGGCCCGCTTTACTGCGACGCGCAGTCTGTTCGGCATGATCCCCCTGCCCGCAAGCCTTGCAGAACGACAGGCTGCCCGGAAGCTGAACGAGGTCGTCGATAAAATCATAGTGCGCCACCTGAAAAAAAACAAATTCCCTGCCGACGACCCGAAACAGGCTGATCTGCTCTCGCGCCTGCGGCAGTCGGACGACGGCAAACGGCTTGGTGCAGCCCTGCATGGTCAGGTGAAGACCTTCCTGTCGGCAGGCCACGAGAGCTCCGCCCTGGTGCTAGTCTGGGCATTCCTTCTGCTCGCCCGAAATCCAGATGTCGAGTCCGCGCTGTC
>JANXLO010000491.1 GCA_025355115.1 Chthonomonadaceae bacterium | reverse complement strand
GATCGTCGCGGTCTTCGTCGAGAGTCGCCCCCTGACCGAGACGGACAAGGAGATCCTGAAGAACGACTTCGCTCTCGCCGACCGCCTGGACATCCACGTCGTGACCCTCACCGGGGACGTAGCCACCCAGCTTATTCAGTACGCTCGCGACAATCGCGTCACCCAGATCATCATTGGCCACTCCGATCGCACTCGTTGGCAGGAGTTCCTGCACGGCTCCATCATCAACCGCCTGACCGCCAGCCTCCGCTCCCTTGACATCCTTCTCGTAACCGCCTCCGAAGAGCCCTGACCAGCCAAGTCCTCATCGAGCGATGAGAGGATGGGGTACAATTTGCAAGTAGAGAAAATGCTCCGATTGGCCTAGTCTGTCGCGAAACAATCCTGATTTGCTTCGCTTGCTCAGATGCCTGATAATATGGGAAAGGAACGACTATGCCGCATATACGCTTCAGCAGCGCCGAGATTGAACAGCGCGGTCAGAGCATGTACGACCAATTTATCCGCAGTGGCGTCGAGGCACAAAATCGGGGCAAGTTCCTTGTCCTGAACATCGAGACAGGTGAGTATGAGATAGACAGGGACAAAGTCACCGCGTTTCTGCGGGCAGCTGCGAAACATACAGACCCTGCCCTCTATATTCTCCGTATCGGCTTTCCGAGCTCCGCTGTTCTCGGCAGCAACGTCGTGGCGCTACAGCCATCATAAGCGGAGTCGTGACAGCGGATCGCGAAGCGGTCATTCAGTTGGGTGTTTTCTTTGGTCGCGGCCAAGAAGAGAGCATCACCGGCGTAGTGGATACCGGATTCACCGACTATCTCACTATGCCACACGACATGATCGCACGATTTGGTCTGCCGTTCGCCGCTCCCACTCTGGTTACGCTGGCAGATGGCAACATTTTGCATGTAGACTGCTATCGAGCGATCATCGGGTGGGACAACCAACCCCGCACGATTTTGGTGATCGAAATGGAGGGAAGTTGCCTTGTCGGCATGTCTCTCCTCTATGGCTTTCGTGTTACGCTGGATGTCATAGATGGAGGAAACCTGACGATAGAATCATTGCCATGAACGGAATAACTTAATCGTCTCTCCGGGGTGCCTAATTGGCTTTGGAGCCGTCAGGAGTTCCTGCAATGCTCCATCATCAACCGCCTGACCGCCAGCCTCCGCTCCCTGGACATCCTTCTCGTAGCCGCCTTCGAAGAGCCCTGACCCTTCAGGTCTGGGTCAGCCAGTATCGCTCCGCCAAGATGATGGCCACATAGTCGTCGTAGGGGACTGTGGGGGAGCGAAGGCTGCGCGGGAGGAGACGCTCCCAGCCTCGCGGCGGGTTCGCGGAGAGGTACCGGGCGCGGGCAGCCTCGGAGGTGTACGATTCGTCTATCGGGATGATGGGGGCAGTGAGACCGGCGGCCTGAAGGCGAAGCAGGAGTGGCTTGGAGGCGGTGCCGTTGCCCACCACGATTGCGCACGAGCTATGCTCGATGGCCAGCTCTCCTGCCCGGCCGGCGGCGACCTCGGCGGGCACGACGGCTCGGAAAAGAACCGTGCCGTCGCGCTGAACGACCGCAATGCCACATTTGGCGCTGCCGGGGTCAATTGCCAGAACGGAGGCTGTCGGGTCGGGCATCGTCTGGGCTATTCTTGGGGATACGCTCCACGCGCAGATCCAGATCGAGCGCTTCGGCGGAGGTGAGGGCACGACGGGCGGAGGCGGAGACCCTGACCGAGCCTCCCATGCGGCGCACCTGCTCGGTGACGCGGAAAAGGTCGCTGTAGGGGGCCACGCCAACCTCCGGTACACCCGTCTGCGGGTCGATCCGCGGCCGAATGCCTTTGCCGATTGCGGCGTCGCGCACGTCCTTCTGCAGGAACTCCATGATGTCCGCGAACACCTCGTCCGTGCCCCTCCGTACATCCACGCGGCGCATGGCGATGGTCTCCCCTTTCGCATAGACGGGCAAGATGGGAAGCGGCTTGAGTTCTATGAGCGTCGGCTCGCCCATGAGGCTATTGTAGACGGAGTAGGCCACAACGACCGCCGGACGGTCCAGGCCCGTGAGGTTTTCGCTCAGTGCGCTGAGGCTGGCCGCTTCATTGGCGTTCTCCATGCCTCCCGCTGTCATCAACTGCTTTGTGATGATGGCGACCTCTCGCCCATTCTCTCCAGGTGTCGCTCCGTACTCACGCGCCTTCTGAGCGGCCCGCCCAAGCAGGTCGTTGAGGTCCGCTCGGACGCGCTCCTGTCGCTCATGCGGGCTGACGATGAGACGCGCAAGCTCCCCGCCCGCCCGGACTGCTAGACGAGTCTTTCGCAGGGAGAGATACGTCTGTGCGAAGTCGTTGCTGTTGCCCGCGATCTGACTGTAGAGCTCGTCGCGCTTCCGAGTCATCTGGTCTCGCTCGAGTTTCAGGGCGGCGATCTCGGCATCAAGGGCGCGGCTCGCTTCCGTATTGGCATCGAGCAGCTTGTGATAGGCGTCGTTCACTCCATTGTAGCTCGCCTGTAGAGTTTTGGTCTGCTCGGTCAGCTCCCCCCTGGTCTTTTCAAGCACGTGAATGTCGGCCTGAAGGTCGCTGTTAGTGTGCTTGAAGGCTTCATTCTCGCGGCTCAGGACGATGTTCGCTTTGCCGAGGTCGCTGTTGACCAGAGCCGCATTCTGGTTTGCAGTCTCCAGAACTACTGAAAGTCGCTTCAGATGGTTGATGTTCGCCTGCGCGATGCGGACGCGTACTTCCTGTTGAAGCATCTGACGCTCAAGGAGGGATGCCCGGGCCTGGAGCTCGGCTTTGCGGGCGGTGAGCGTGGTATTCTGGCTCTTCAGCTGCGCCGTCTGCTTCGTCAGGGGCTCCAACTGTGCGCGTGTCTGCTGGAGCTGTCCCTCGTAGAAGTGCAGCCGATTCATGTCATCGCGAAGCTGCCGTGCCGTCGTCATCTCCTCCTGACGGGATTTTTCGATCAGATGCTTGTTCTCCCGGATCGCGCCCTCTCCGCTGATCAGCACATCACGCACGGGCGGTACAATGAGAAAGAGCGTCAGGACGCTGAGCAGGGCGATGACCCCGCCTGTCAGGCTGGTGATCAGAATGGCTGTGTGCTTGGGACGCATACCGAACCAGGAGACGCGCTTTTTGCCCCAGCGACGTCCCTGCAGGTCACCGTAGTAGGAGATGAAGCCGCCCAGCACGATCCACAAAAGCAGGGCGAGCAGTGTCCAAAACATAGCCTGAATCCCCTTGAGGAGTGAGCGTTATCAGCGTGAAGCGCGTATTGCGAGGGCAAAGCCGATGAAGGCGCCCACGATATCGGCCAGGAAACTCGCGACGATCGGCGGCAGCCCGCCGTTCTTTCCGACCACGAACATCGCGTGGTAGAACACCCAGTAGATGAAGACGATGAAGATCGCCGTGCCGAACCCGACAGTCTTGCCGCCGCCGCGCTGCGTGTTGCAGCCCAGCGCCGCGCCGACAATGCCGAAGATGAAGCTGGCGAACGGCAGCGATATCTTGCCGTACAGATTGACCTCTTGCCCGCGAACATCCTTGCCGAGCTTCCTTGCCGTCTGAATCTCCTTCTGCAGATCGCGAAAACTCTTTCGGTCCGGGTCGGTGACGTCCGACTTCAGAACCTCCTCGAACGATTCCCCCACTTTTGCGCCGAAGGGCAGGGTTTTTAGCGAGTCGAAGGTGATGGGCAGGCCGTCCTCAATTTTCCCCGTCTTCGGATCCGGCAGGAAAAGCGTGAAGAATCCATGCTCATAGGTGGCGTTCATGCCCCGGTCATCCGCGAAGCGCACGGAGTCGCAGTAGATGTCGATTAGCGGTTGTCCTTTGCGGCTGGGGCGTGAGTCGAACTTCAGGATATTGACGCGCCGGAAGATATGAGTCTTGGCATCGTAGCCGCCGTTGACTGTGACCAGCTCCTCGATGCCCTTGCCCCCCTTGAAGTCTATTGACCGGAAGAGAGGCTTGTCCTCTTTCCCGAGGTGCGCGAACGTCTTGATCTGCAGATCCCAGAAGGCGGTGCTGGCCGCCGGGACGACGACATCGTTCCAGCCGAAGGCGACGAGGCTGACGAGAGCGCCCATCACGAGCACGATCCGTGCCGCCCTTGGAAACGCAACTCCCGCCGCGAAGACCGCGACGATCTCCCGGTCCGCCGACAGCCGCCCGAAGCCCATCAGCCCCGCCAGCAGCATCGCCATAGGCAGCACCTGCGTGACGAAGCCCGGGATGCTGAACATGACCAGCTTCAGGACGGTCGCCAGCGGCACCCCCATAACCAACCATTCGGTGGCTTTGAAGAGCGAGCCTGCCGCGAAGACGAGCATCATGAACATCAGAAAGCCGTTGATGAACGGCCCGATCAGGTCCTTCAGAATCAGCCTGTCAAGCAGCCGCATCGTCGGCACCTCCCGCTGGCTCTGTCGCCCGTTTGTCCGGCTCGTCGAGCTCAGAGTCGTACGCATGGCTCATTCGGCGCAGCTCTTCCTCGGCCGCCAGACGTGCCTTGTCGCGATGAATTCCGTACGCCTGCCCGAAGTACGCCTCCTGCGCGGCGGGATCGTTGAGCAGGTCTTTTGCAAGGCCCTCATAGCGCTTTTGCCCGTCCGCGATGAGGTAGACACGCTCCATGATCCGCAGCATGGCCTCGACGTTGTGGTCAGTGATCAGAATGCCTATCTTCTGCTCCGAGCGCGTCAGTCGGTAGATGATGCTCTCGATATCCTCGATGGCCTTCGGGTCGACGCCGGTAAAGGGCTCGTCGAGCAGGATGAACTTCGGCTCCGTCGCCATAGCGCGCGCGATCTCGACGCGCCGCCTCTCGCCCCCCGAAAGCGTCTTGCCGAGGTCGTGGCGGATTCTGGTGATATGCAGCTCCTCCATAAGCTGGTCGGCGCGCTCTTTGCGCTGCGTCTTGGTCAGATTCTGAAGCTGAAGCACCAGATGCAGGTTGTCCTCCACGGTCAGGTTCCGGAAGACGGAGGCCTCCTGCGGCAAGTAGGCGATTCCGCTGCGGGCGCGTCGATACATGGGAAGGCGAGTGACGTCCTGCCCGTCCAGCAGTACGCGCCCGCCGTTCGGCTTCACCAGCCCCACAATCATGTAGAAAGTTGTGGTCTTGCCGGCGCCGTTCGGCCCCAGCAGCCCGACGATCTCACCCTGCTGTATGTTGATGCTGATCCCGTTGACGACCTTGCGTCCCCGGTACTCCTTCACCAAATCTATCGTGCGAATTTCCAAATGGCTCTATTTCTACTCAGTCGAGATTAACAGTTCAGGTGGGTGTCCACGGACTACTTTTTCTTTACGGCCGGGACAGGCGGCGCGGCCGTCTTCGGCGCGCTCTCCTCTAAGGTCTTGGGCACGATGTGAAGCTTCTGGGTCTGCTTGGGATCGTCGACCGAGAAAGAGAGGCTCTCTCCCTCTTTCTTGACGGTCAAAGTGGCGCTTGACTCCGCGGTCAGCGTCATGGGCTCCTCGAAATGCTGAGGATCGGTGAAATCGATGTTCAGCGGGCCGTGCGCGACCAGCTCTTGCCCCTCGTCACTGCGCACATACGAGGCCTGCCTGCACGTGCCGTCAGCTATCGTCTTCGACTTCGCGTCCGCTGAGGGCTGCATCAGGTGGAAATGCACCTTCTGCGTGACGGTAGCGCGCTCTAGATCGGAGCTGTCGGGAACGAATTCGCCCTCGAACTGCTCGCCCTGGAGCTTCCAGCTCGTCTTGTCGTCCGGACTTGCAAACTCACAGGCGGTTCCTGCCCCCTGGAGATGGACAGCTTTGCCGAACTGGAGATCCCCTGTGCGAAAGCCATAGAGATGGATAGTGCCGAGAGGTATCGGCCCTTTGGGCTTGGCTCCCGCTTTGACAGGCGCGGCCTGCAATGGGGTGAACTGGATGTCGTTCGCGCCAGCGGCACCGTTCAGCGTATAGTGGAAGGGCTTCGCATCCATCGCCAGCGTCAACGCGCCTGTCCGCAGCGTGGCTGGGCTGCTGAAGCGCGCCTTTTCGGTCAGCCTGACGCGCACTCCTCCTGTGAACTCGATGCGCCGAACCACACGCCGAACTTCCGCATGGCCCGCCGTACCCTCCAGAAGTCGCTCGCCTTGATCCGACTGCTGAACAAGACGATAGCGAACGTTTCCGCTCAACGTGATGAGGCCTATCTGTACTTTGCCGACTCGTGAGGCCTGAATGTCATCCGCATGCACATATAGCACGGAGTCACTGGCCTTGTCCGGAACTTCAATCTCGGTGTTGGGGCCGAGCCAGCGCAGCGCTCCGGTGCCCAGCACGACCTCCGATTTCAAGCTCTTCGAGATGGTCAGGTCGCCGATTTGCGTCTTTGGAAGTTCGCCTTGCGCGGGAGGCGCGGCTGCCTGCTTACGCGGGGCGAGCGCGGTCAGTCGAGTCTGCGGGGCGCGCAAGTTTACTTTCCGCCCGGACTGCGTCTGACCCGCCGAGCCAAGACTGAGCGAAGCGGCGCTTAGCATGAAGAGCAGACGCCCCGACGGGAGAAGCGACCAGCGATTGGAGGATGACTTTATCAAAGCGATTCGACCTCGATCTTTTTCAGAAGCATATCGAATGTGATCCTGCCGCCGCTCTGCGTGATGGGCAGGCCGCCAGTTCGCGGGTGATAGGTCACCTTGGCATGCCCAACCGCGACCATTTTGTGGGAGTTAGGATTCCATGTTACTTTGTCGGCGGTGACGACGGTATCAGGTGGATTCGTCAACGAACTGACGCGTACGCCGCCTGTCCCGACGATAATATGCTCATCCGAATTGGCATCCACCTGCGCGGCGACGATGTCGGCGGAGTGAACGCCCTCCTGAAAGAGCTTCGCTCGGACTCCGCGAAGGCGCATCGTATAGCTGTCGTCCTGGCTGTTCATCAGGCCCTCGCGGGCATCGGCGATCAGAGCGGGCATAGGCTTACCTGCCGCGTTGCGCACTCTCCAGGGAATGTGCCAGTTGACGCCCGTGATTTGGCCTTCCAGTTTCTGCGCCGAAGCGTCCGCGTCCACGGTGCCAGGGTTCTGGCCGCTGTATGAAGCCGTACTGGATCTTTTGCAGCCTGTCGACGCAGCGATTAGCATCGCTCCGCCCAGAATCGCCACTCCTCGCCAGCCCCTTCGCGAAGCCTTCACCGGCTCTCCTCTGCGCCCTGTCGCGCCATCAGCTCTATTCGCTCTCCGCGTTCGAGAGCCGCGATCGGCTCCAGGTCGTTCGCAGGGGATGTCCCGTTGCCTTTTGCCCCGGAAAGGAGCGTCCGGCGAAGCTGCCCGCAGGCGGCGGAGATGGCATGGCCCCGCGTCATGCGCTGCGTGGCGACCAGGCCGCCTCTCTCCAGCTCCTCGCGAAATCTCTGCACGCTTTCTCGCTCCGGCCTTCGGAACCCCTGCGGCGTCGATACATAGTTGAAGGGAATCAAATTGACGTTGCCGGGCACGTGGCGTGACTTCAGAAGCGAGACCAGCCCGCGGGCGTGGTCCGGGCTGTCGTTCACTCCGCCTATCAGCAGGTACTCGAATGTGAGGTCACGGTGAGTCCTGCGCACGTACTCAGCGCAGGCGTCCAGTATCTCGGCAATCTTCCATTTGCGTGCGGTTGGGATGAGCCGTTCGCGGGTCTCGTCATCGGGCGCATGAAGCGAGATCGCCAGCGTGACCGGAATCGATTCCTGCGCCAGTGCTCGGATTCCGGGAACGACTCCCACGGTGGACACGGTTAAGTTACGCAGCGATACACCGATCTCGTTCCCCAGCAGGCGAAGGCTTGCGATCACCGCGTCGTAGTTCCAGAGAGGCTCACCCATCCCCATATACACTGCGTGGGAGATTCGCCGGCTGCTCTGGGACTGCATCCGCAGGAACTGCCCGATAATCTCACCAGCCGTCAGGTTGCGCGACAGGCCACCTATCGCCGTCGCGCAGAAGCGACAGCCCGCCGCGCAGCCGATCTGCGTTGAGAGGCAGACGGAGACTCGCTCGCCGTACGGCAAAAAGACGCTTTCGATAGTCTGACCGTCCGGGAAGCGCATGAGATATTTTGCGGTGTCATCGGGAGCCACGTCGCAGTGCGCCACCTCAGGCAACCCGACCGTGAAGCTCTCCGCGAGCCGGGCACGAAACTCCTTCGGCAGATCAGTCATCTCCTCGATATTCTGTGCGCCGCGCCGGTAGACCCATTCCGCGATCTGCCGGCCGCGATAGGCTGGTTGTCCGGCCTCCTGCGCCACCACTTCAAGCTCTTTGATTGTCATTCCTATAAAAGGTTGCATTCAGTTTCCCCGCCCGCTCTCACACGTCTGTATCACGCCTGCCCGAAGACGGCTGTTGCTCTGCGCACATGCCCTTATTGTACTCTATAATGGCGGAGTGAAAAAAAATTTGCTGGAGCTTGACAAACCGAAAAATCTGCGTTACAATTAATCAGCACACAGGGAAGCATCCAGTTCCCCTTTCACTCCAAATAATCCCGGTGCTCCAGGGAGTGAAGAAGCATAAAACTTAACAGGAGGAAGTCGCGTATGAACGTATTTCGATATGTCAGCACGAGGATCACTCACTGGAAAGGATGCGGAGGATGACGCCACCTGACTGCAGTATTTGAGGCTCAGCTTCGGATAGTACGCGAAACTCAGTCGCGACACCCGACGGCAGCGGCTCCGGAGTAGCCGTCCGAACCGGACGCGAAACGCAATGCGCGACGACAACGCGCTCACAAAAGTCGCCCTATCCCAATGCGTAAAAGCACCGTCGCAACTGCGGCAGTGCAATCAAAGCCTCTTCCGGCCAGTGCCGGAACCAAGAATAGCCCTCCTGATCTTGAAACGATCAGGAGGGCTTTCCACTGCCGGGTTCAAACCTCTCGCTTATCAGCCTTCCCCGTATCCGGCTTTTACCTCCGGTTTAGCGGCGCCTTTGATGCCCTTGCCGCAGAGAGGACAGAACAGCCAGTCCAGTCCTGCGGTCGCCGGACGCTTCGCGCCGTCGAACGGGCAGAACTTCCAGTCGTCATGGAACACTCGGCTGCATCTCTCGCATTTTGGCGACTTATGCTGGTGGAGAACCGTGACCTGCTGCTTGCAGTGGGGACATGTGAAGGTCGAGCGCACCTCCGCCTGGTTCGTCCACGATACCACAGCGTCGTCGAAGCTCTGATTGTAAATTTCGTCTACGTTTGTTAAGTTTCTCCGCGAGCCTGGCTTCAACAGATCGCTGATAACCCCTCCTTTCAGAGTGCTTGTCCCATCAGCGGCCGGACCCGAGAAGCTCTTAAGATAGGGCGCAGCGGGTGCCTGTCCACTCGGTAGCAGGAACAGTTTTGGTGGGGTGGAGTAGAACATTGGAGTCACGTTGTAGCTCCATTGGAAGGGGTGGTAGCCCCTCCAGTAGACGTTGTCGGGCAGCTTGCTGCCCAGCCGATAGACGGCGGTCTGTCCTTTGACGCCCGGCTTCTGGTTGGAATGCTGGTTCCAGTGCAGCCCGGTCTGGTCGGCAAGAATTTCCATGGCTGTTCCGACGTGGACGTTCTTAGCGGAGACGTTTACCTTCAAGCTCTCAGACACGTCCGGATCGAGGGTCATCTCGATTTTGGTCTGTTCGGTCAGCAATTTAAGCGCCGACTTCAGGGGCACACCGTCGAGGATGAGGTCGATTCGAGCATCCAGAAGGGCTCGCGGCGCAGTAGGATCGAGGATTTCCGAAATATCCACGTTTCGGGCGGGAGGAATAGGCGAGTTGCCCGCCGCCTGGCTTGCGGTAAGAAGGTCCTTGTCCTTCGCTTCTGTGCCGGGCGTCTGCGCCAGAGCGAGAGCAGGCAGGAGGAGCAGTGCGGCGGCG
>JANXLO010000488.1 GCA_025355115.1 Chthonomonadaceae bacterium | reverse complement strand
CGACGATCTGTCCGATCCGCGACATGCCCGCCGAACAGTGCGAGCGAGAGGGCGGGCAGAGCCTCGACCAAGCCGAGCAGGCCGAGGGCCAGTGGCTTATGCGTCAGTCGGTAGACCTGGTACCCAATAGCGACGGCAAGCGCACGGCCAGCCAGTGTAGCGAACCCATTCCCGATCAACAGATAACGAAATTCCGGCAGCCGCAGAACAGCCTTCGAGGCTGCTCTCGCTTCAACTTCCAGCAAAAGCCCACTCCATCCAACCTGCGCATTTCAAGTCATATCACCTCAACCTATGCACTTAGTTTACCCTCTCCAAGCGCAAAAGAGGGCCAAAACTCCCTCGGAATTTCGGCCCTCCTGCTTCGCGCGATCGCTTCTGTCTAGCGGTCGGTGTGCCTGTAGTAGGAATCGTCTCGACTGTTTCCGTTCGTTTCCCGATAGTAAGAGCTGTCTCCCTGTCGGTTTCGATTGCTTCGAAAGTTGTCGTTGTTCCTATAACTGCCGTCGCGATAGCGGCTGTCTCCGTAGCGGTAGCTGTCGTTGTTTCGGTAGACATTTCTGTCGGCGCGAGCGCGCTGAATATCATATCCGACATCGTGTCGATCACGCGCGATATGGCTTCTCAATTCATCTATAGCCCTGTCGGTGCGGTCGATTCCACGCCAGTCGTTGCGGTCCTCCTGCCGCTGACGAAGCCGGTACAGGTCCTCAAGATTTCGCTGGTCGCGATGGATATCGTCTATGTCATGGGAGATGTGGCTCCGGTCATCGGCGTGGGCTGGAGCCGGATAGATCGCTCCCATCAGCAGAGCTGCGCAGCTAAGGGTCGCTGCAAGGTGGATGATATTTTTCACGGTCGTTCTTTCCTCTCAATGCCTCAACGTCACCCTGGTGAACATGGTTTTCAGGAGCATCTGGCGGATATGAGACTACAGAACGAAAATCGTTTCAGAGCGTGACCGGCCTAGGAAAAAAATCTCTCATGGCGCGAAATTGTAGAGCGTAGGGTTGATTGGAGTTGCCGGGAGAGGCGCAGAGAAGGGAACGATGCCCTGCGGATCAAGTCGCAGTCGAGTTGGAGGAGCGGAGGAGCGCAAGACAAAGTGAGTCGTTCGGCCATCAGCGAGGATAGTCGCGCCGACTGGAGTGCCCTCAGCCGCCTCCAGAAGAACAGGCAAAGACAGCCTATAGGGAATCCCGGATTGAACGATATCAGCTTCAATGATGTAGCCTTGACCCTCCCTTCGAGAGGTCACGCTTGAGAGCGACAGAATCGGCAGCCCCTTCCGCTCAAGCCACTGCGAGAAGAACCAGCGATAGTCCATGCCGGATTCCTTGCTGACAGCCGCCTCGAATTCCGCCCATTCCGCTGGCTCTCCTTTGACATGGTCGGCGAAAAATCGTCGCATGCTGCGCAGCATTGTCTCCTGACCAAGCTGCCTCTCCAGAATCTTCAATATGAGCTTGCCCTTCCCGTAACCGACCGGCACGTGCTGACCGTTCTCGGTATCGAATGCATGAGCGATAGTCACTCCGGCGAAAGCCCGCGCCTCCTTCCTGCGCTCATCGAGCAGCGTCGAAGAAGCAGGATAGACAGGCGAAGCGTTCGGCGGAGTCGGATGACGTGAGCGGGTGAACAGATCGTCCGAATACTCGGCGAAGGCTTCGTCCCACATGGAGCGGGTGTAGGTGCATGGCATCGCCCCTCCCCACCAAGTGTGGGCAAGCTCATGCGGCAGCAGAGCGGGCAGGGTGTTTGGGCCAAAAGTGGCGAAGGAGTAGGCCTCAAGCGCGCCTGAGAACGCTCCATTCGTCTCGACTACCCCATATCTATGATAGGGGAAGGGTGCGAAGTTTTTGTCATAAAACTCCAGTGATTCCGCCAGGGTATCGAGACAGGCTTTCGCCAGCTCCGGATCACGGTGAAGCTGATAGACGGTCAAGGCACGGCCATTCACCTGACGCGATGTGAGCTGATAGCGCCCGATGTCCAGCGTATAGAAGCAGTTTGGGACATCGTTGCGGTACGTCACTGTCCTGCCCCCGCCGGGCGCAGGCGTCTCATTCGTAATCTCGCCCTGTGCAAGGCCAGTCCAGCCGGCAGGAGTAGTGACGGTGACGGTGGTCGTGGCGGGCAATCGGGCGATGTGAGGATACCAGTAAGAGCATACGACCGCTTCGTTCTCACGAATATAGTCGCTCTCCTTATTATCGAGGTGGCCAGCATACCGCAGGGTCAAAACGAACCGCTTGTCTGTCGGGGGCACAAAGGCGATCACTCCCCCCGCCTGCTGAAACCGCAGCACTGTCTTGGATTCTGCATCGCCGACAGAGACGGAAGCGACATGAAAATCTTGGGATATTCTCAGCAGAGCAAACGGAGGGACCGCTTCGGATGTGCGCTCAAACTGGACAGAGTCGCTTAGCTGTATCGTCTTGCCAGGGATGTTGAACACGGCGTGAAGATCGTGATCCCTCACCCGCAGGCCGAGCGTCTCGTTCTCTTCGATTTCCGCCCCTAGCTGCCAGCCCCGATCTGTATGCACAAGCCGAAGCACGTGATCCCCGTCGCTCTGACAGGAGTGCCAGGCGTAAAATACGGCCAAGCGCTCACTCTGAGAGCCAACAGCTAAACCTGGCTTGCCAACAGTGCCCATCGGGACAGTAATGATCGCGCCCGCCCAGGTCTCATGCGCAGTAGCAACCCAGGGAAACAGCACGGAAGGCTCCTGAGAAGCCAGAGTCGCCAATCCAGCCGTTTTACGAGAGTTGACCGCTGTCACCGCCTTCGCCATCAAAGCTTCAAGTTCACCCGAAGGGGATGAGACAAGAGTCTGAGCACCAGCCCTCTGCACAGGGCTAGTGGCAGAAATGCAGACCAGGCTAAAGCTGCACACGCCGACGGCCAAACTAAAGGCCAACCGAAGCGCTATTCGACGAGGACGGAGCGTCATGATCTATTCTCCAAGCGTTGGCAAGATGAAAGTAAGGAGGAGGAATTCAGTCACCGATCCTCCTCCTTACCGGTCAACTTAATGAGTTCGGGAAGGAGGCGGTCAGTGTCTGGTCCGCTATGGGAGCGCTATCGTGGGGGCCGTGACGGGGACGTCGAGGCGGGAGAGAGTTACGCTGACTCCGGACGGAGCAGACGCGACCTGGGCGGCGAGAGTGTAGGTACCTGGCACGACCCAGAAGAAGTACGTGCCCGTGCTGTCCGTTGTGGCGACGCCCAGGCCCAGTCCGCCTGAGGAGATGCTCACCGAAACGCCGGATGCAGGTGCTCCATGCGCGGTCACTACGCCCCGAATGGTGAACGGAGCCGCGGGCACGGAGCCGGTCGGCTGAGCCACTAGCAGATCGCCGATGTCGTTGGCTCCCGCGGTCAGCGCGAATTTCAGGGTGTCCGCAGTGATGGGCTTGTCCTCGAAGCCCGGCGCAGAGACTTTTCCCAGAAATCCAGCAGTGGCGCCAAGCCCTACGGGGAGGTTGGTGAGCGTGAATCTCCCGTCCGTGCCGGTGGTGCCCGAGGCGTTGGCGATGGTCACTTTTGCATTGCCGACAGGCTGCGTTACTCCCCCGACCATCGCGACTACTCGTCCCGTGACAGAAGCCGTGTACCCGGCGTTGGAGATATAGATCGTGCCCAGATTGTTGACTACGTTCGGCTTGAGCGTGAGCGCGAGTGTCAAAGCCTGCTCGTTGGCTGCCGTGACCGTGCCTGAAGTGGTGTTGGAGGCGACGTTTGCCAACGTGAAATTCCCGGAGGCATCCGTCACGATCTTATTGCCCCCAATAGTCACGGTCGCCCCCGCCGACGCGGGCAGCCCGCTTTCCACGCTAAGGACAGTGCCGATGACAGTCACCGGATTCGAGGCTGGCCCCGGCCCTCCACCGCTCCCTCCCCCGCAGCCTGCCAGGGCCATAAGAAGAGCGCAAACAGCTCCCAGCATCGCCCATCTACTGTTATGTGCGTTGTATCGCATGTTGAACTCCTTCTTTAGCGGGTGATGATGAGCGGCAAGATCGATCGAGTGCGCTCGCCTTCAGAACTTTTCGCTGTTATTTCGAGTGTGTACGCACCGCCGGGCAACCCGCGCCCATGGTCGTCCTTAAGATCCCAGACGATCTGATTGGAGCCAGACTGCGCGGCTCGCCCAGAAGCGGCAAGGTGCCGGACGATGCTGCCACCGAGTCGGATTTCCACCGTGGTCTCCGCATCCGCCGAGAGCTCGTAGTGGATTACCGCGCTGGCCGCAGCGCGTCCAGGAATGGAGATCGGGCGATCCACCGCCACATTGCGGAGGAAGAGATGGCTGGCTGAGCGCGGCTCGGCGACGATCTGGAAACGCCTCGATGCCTCGCCCACGGAAGGAGTGAAGGCGTAGCTCGCAGCGCCATTCATCTGGATCCGGGAGCCATTGGTCATGTCGATAAGAGTAAGGCGAGTCCCCTTCGGAACTTTTGCCGTATCACTCCACGTGAGCGTGTAGGGCTGCTGAGACTGCGGAACGTTGACGACGACATCCCACTCCGAGTGAGTCCCAATATGGCGAACGTCGGACAGGAAGTCTCCTCCCACTCCGTTGCCGGTGTTCCAATCCTTGTGCGGGAAGCGAACGGCAAGAGTGGCCGCACGAGTGAAGGCGGGCGGGCTGGCGACGTCGAGAGAGGAGACGTAAGTCTCTGAGCCCGCTGAAGACTGGCCGAATATCGCGCCGGACAGGCTTTCATTTCCGTCTCGGAGAATCAACGGCACACGCCATCCGTCCAGGTTATGCGAGGAGCTGCTGGCTCGTGAAACTTTGAGCGCGCGGGCGGAGCGATTATTCGGATTGCTGTAGATGAACGTGACGCCCTCTGTCACCGCCACGCGAACCCAGTAGCCCTTCCAGACCTCCATGGTGTTCTTCGG
>JANXLO010000482.1 GCA_025355115.1 Chthonomonadaceae bacterium | reverse complement strand
CGTATCGAATTGTGCCCGATTCCTGCCGTGCTCGATTTCAAGAGCACTGACTCAATGGCGGGCGAGGCTTCTGGGAGGAATGAACAGGCTTTACGGCGAGGGGATTTAAGAAATTGTGATCTATGGACAACTGGGAAAGCGCATTTGGTTTATCGGCCTCGACTTTCGGCGCTCACTGCTGTGCCGAAGGAAAGAGCTGACAAGGAGTGGATATTGCTGCTCTCGATGACTGCTGGGCACAAGTGCCGGCCACTCATTCTGCTATTGATTGGACTCCTTGCGGGCTGCGGCGGAGGCGGGGGTGATGCTGTCCCCTCGGCAGGGGCGGTCAATCCGCTTGCCAATCCCGACGCCGTCTTTTTCGCTTCGGGAAGGGCGCCGGATTCGATCTGGCGCTACTACGCAATGAACCCCGACGGTTCAGGCGCAGCTCCGGTGGGAGCGCTGGCCACATTCGACGCGAGAATTGGCCGTGGCGTCACCCTCAACCAGAGCGGCACACTTGCCACTGTGACCGAATCGGGTTTCCTCTCTCCCCTGCGCAGGCTTGTCCGCCTCAGCGACGGCAAAGTTCTGTTCACGGATTTCATCCAGTTTTCCGTCCGGGCCTTCGCGGCGAACTCCAATGGCTCACAGATTGCGATTGCCGGTCAGCCAGTCCCGGGAGACGCCTACGCAATCTACCTGCTGAATCCGGACGGAACACAGAAGAGGCAGGTCGCCGCCGTCCCCGCTGGAAACTCCGTCAGTGAAATCATCTTTGCCCCCGACGACTTGACGATCTACTATGTCCAGACGCCCACGCTTCCCTTGCTTCAGACGGGCAATGGCGTGCTCTATAAGCTGGCTCCGGGCGCGAATCCAGTGGCGATCGCCACCTTCAACACGACGCTCAGATCGGTGCATGTGAGCCGCGACGGGACGAAGCTCGCCTTCCTCAGCACGGTTCAGGCAGCCGATGCGTCGGTCGCTTCTTTCACTCCCTACACCCTCAACGCGGACGGAACCGGGCTGGCAAAGGGAGCCGTCACCACGCTAAACACTGCCGTTCCGTTGTGGGACATCTCAGTCGCAAGTCGGACGGACGGCTTCCATGTCCTATATGTCTCCACTGTGAATGGAGCCGAGGAGATTTTCGACATGCGTCCGGACGGGAGCGGCTTGAGGCAGATCACCTCCAACGCGGCTGGTAACGGCATTCCGGGATCGCGCGCAGTGACCGCCGGCTCGATACGTTCATTGGGAGGCCGATAGACTATGAAAAGTGAGATAAAGAGCAGGAGACAGTGCGCCGGCATGTCGAGGATCGTCTGCGTTATACTCATCGCGTTTTCCATCGGGATTGTCGGGTGCGGGGGAGGAGGGGGATCCAGCACGAACGGCGGCGCGAATGTCGGCACTTTGGACAGGTCTGCGGACTTCGCGATCTCCACGGAGCCCGCCAACGCCACCATCCTCATCAAGCCGGGACAGACGCTGCCGATTGCCCTAGACCTGATCTCCGCGAACGGGTTTTCGAGCCGGATTACTCTGGCCGTCAGCAGCCTGCAGAACGGATTGACGGCTGCCTTTGCAACCCCAACGGTCAGCTCATTGCCGAAGGGAATCACGAAGGTCATCCTCAATGTGACGGCGCCAGCAGGCATACGCCCGATAGTCGTCTTTTCTGCCGCTCAGATCACCGCTACTGGAGGCGGATTGACCCGCACTCTGAACAGCGGCGTCCTGGCTGCCAGGGATGGCGGGAACCTCAGCGTCGCGACAGCAGGACTTCTGCTGGAGCCGCTCGCCGACTTTTCGCCCTTCATCGCTCCGTTCGCCTTCACTGTCGCTGATGTGACCGGCAAAGAGCCATTGACGGGCGTCGGGCAGACGGGGCCGGTGACGGTCACCGTGACCAGCAGCACTCCGGGCATCGCCGCGACCGTCCTCAACCCCATTTTCACTCCCGCTGGCCCCACCGGCATCATTCAAGATGATGTGCAGATCAGGCTCCACATCGACCCTATCGTGGAGGGCGGCACCTATCCGCTCCGGCTTACGGCGACGGCTGCGGACGGCACGAAGTCCACGGCGACTGTCGTCGTGTTCATCAAATTGCTGCAGTTCGTGGCAGCTCCGACGTTGACCGTCAGCGGCGCGGCAGGCAGCAGCGGATCGATCGAGTCGGATGTCGTTATCGCTGGCGCATCCGGGACGGTCGTGCAGCTCTCTCTGACCTCCCCAACTCCAAACATCGGCGTCGCCATCACCCCGTCCACTGTGACAATTCCTACCTCGCACACGATCACGCAGCACATCACCCTCCAGGCGCAGGTGCTGCAAACGTCTTCACCCGGCACGTACAGAGGCGGCATGCTGACCGGCACCCTTCCAGATGGCAGCTCACAATCCGTCCCCTACACAATCGAGGTAAAGTGAAGGAGTGTGTCTCTCCTCATTCCGCTGAGTGTGATGGACACTTGTTGGATCACGGCATCCTCTCACGCATTATAGGAACAACGGGTGGACACTCTGCGTCCTATTTCTGGAAAATGATATTACGGCATAACGCCGTCACAATTTTTGGTGCGTGGGCTGGCTGCACGGCGCGAAGTGGGTCGATGCCGCCTCCCTGCGTTCTCTCATGAAGGAGAAAATCGATGGAAACCCCTCAGGAGCGACTGCTCCGCTATCTGGATGACGCCCATGCCGCGGAAGTCGGCATAGAGGATATGCTGCGCGGCGCGATCGCCCGCGTCAACAACGTACAGGCGAAAACCGCTTTTCAGCAGCATCTGGCCGTGACGCAGAATCAGGCGCAGCGCCTCGAGCAGCGGCTTCTCTCACTCGGCGGCAAGACGTCGGGCGGCAAGGGCATTCTCAACACGATCATGGGCAAGGTCAGCGAAGTGTTGAACGCCGGGCATGACGAGTTCGACAAGACGACTCAGGACATCATCAAGGGCTACTCGACCGAGCACCTGGAAATCGGAATGTACACCTCGCTCAAAGCCTACGCCGAGCAGCTGGGCGACACCGAGACCGTCGCGCTCGCCGTGCGGGCTATCGCGGAGGAGCAGGAGGCGGCGGACGCCCTCCTCCCGCTCATATCGGAAACCGCCAAAGCGGCCATTCTTGGCGCCTCCACTCCGGCCTGACGACGCCAAGTATCAGAGAGTCTTCACAAACTAACAGCGCGAATCGGTGCATTCCGATTCGCGCTGTTTGCAGCCGCCGCGCCAATGGGTCAAGAGTACAAATGCCTCACTTCTCCTCCTTCACCTCAATGATCTGGTTGGCTTTGACGTTCTCCAGCACCTGCGTCTTGCCCGAGAGCCACCTAATCTCCAGGCGATCCACTCGCTCGGACTGCCCGAGGCCGAAGTGGACGCGGGTATCGCTGTCTCCACCGTAGCTCCCGCCGCCAAGCACAACTCGCAGCCGGGTCTTGCCCT
>JANXLO010000472.1 GCA_025355115.1 Chthonomonadaceae bacterium | reverse complement strand
AGGGCAAGCACGATGAGATCGAACATAGTGCGCCAGTACTCGCCCGCCTGCGCCTTGGAGACCTCGCGTAGGAACGGCCCGCCGTCCACTTTCGGCTTCGGCACATCGAGCCATGCGTCGAGGCGCTCCGTGCGCTGCTCGATGTCACGCACGGAATGCAGGTATTCGTCGAGCTTGGTGCGGTCGTTCGCGCCAAGCCCGAGGCGGAGGGCCTTGGCGTCGTCGAATACGGCGTCCAGAACGGAACGGCGCTTGTTTAGCCGCAGTCGCTGGGCTGCGATGCCGCCGGATTCCGCGCCGAACAGACGATTGAAGACATTCCGGGGGTTGTCCTCGGCAGGGAGCGGTACCCCATCGCGGGAAAACGATAGCGTGTTCGAGTTGTTGGGCTGGCCCGTTCCCGAGCTGATCGACAGCTCCAATGACGAGAAGCGCGTATGCTTCGACGTGACCTCGGCCATGAGCTGATCGCAGGAGACAGTGTTGTGATACTGCCGCGCACTCTGCGCATCGATCTTCGCGCCTGTGAGCCAGGTGTCCGCGCAGACATGTGCCTGACCAAGCCCGTTGGGATGGTGCAGGCCGCTGAAGATGGTGAACTCCTCACGATGCCTCTCCAGGGGCTTCAGGGACGCCGACATCTCATAGTCCCGTCCTGACTTTTTCACCTGCCATGCCATGCCGTTGACGCCGTTCGGGATATAGACGAAGACGCTGCGACGGGGCTTCGCGACAGCGCTCGCCGAGGCAAACAGCGGCGTCATCGCATCCAGGAGCGGCAAGGCCATAGCCGTGCCGCACCCCCGCAGGAAGTGACGGCGCGAAAGAAGCCAGCTCTGGGTGAGAATGTTGCTCATGAGGCATCCTTTCTTTTCGTCTCGAAGCAGATCACATCGAGGCGAATTCGAAGCAGTACTTTTTGCACTAACTTGGCAATTCATCACGCTGCCCCTAGAACTACAGGTCGTGCGTCTTTGCTTCTGTCATCACCATTTTTATAAGGGTCGGAGCTTCTGAACGGCTGCGAGAGTGATACACGAACTGAATCAGGAACCAGGCACATCGCTTCCACTGTCCGACGTGCAAAGCGGAAAGCCCTTCTAAACGAGTATATATTATCATATAGATGACGTCAAGTTAGCGGCCCTGGAAGAGGTCGCTCGTGACGAGAGTTTGGAGAAGGAAGGCTAACCGGTAGCCATCGGGCTTGCTCTTCGTGGCGATGCGCTGGAGCTTGGCTCTATCCGGGAATGTCATTGCCCTGCGCATGGCGTAGGTGGCGAGCTTCTCGGTGAATGCCGTAGCGAACTTGTCCTCGTCGGCGAGCATTAGCTTTTTCAGGGCGTCGGCGTCGGCGAATTTGCGGCCATCCGGGAGGACACCACTGGGGTCTAGCGCGGGGTTTGCGCCCGCGCCATCTGAGACCGTCTCGATGGTGCGCCAGTGCCCGATCGCGTCGTAGTTGTCGAATGCCAAGCCGAGCGGGTCTATCTTGCGATGGCAGGCCGCGCAGTTTGGGTCGGAACGATGGGCCTCCAGCTTGGCTCGCAGAGATGTCTTCGGCTG
>JANXLO010000432.1 GCA_025355115.1 Chthonomonadaceae bacterium | reverse complement strand
GCGAAGAAGCCGACTGCGCCGCCGCAAAATCGGGGGAGGTCGGGGGACTCTACGTAGCTATATCGAGCGAGCATAGCGGCGACCAGAGTGAGCGGATCCTCACCGGGGCCCATGGTCAGCGAACGGATCCGTCCGTTCTCCTGCACGGTCGCCTCGCGGCCCTTGCTGCGGAAAATGAGCGAGGGATTGCTGCCGAGGAAGGAGTAGCGGCCCATGCGCTCGCCACCCTCCGCGCTCTCGAGCAGAAAGGAGCAGCCGCTGCCAGCCTCGGCCTCCGTGGCGGTCAGTTTCTCATAGGCCGAGACAGGAGTCAGGCGGTCGGCGAGTATTTCGCGAAAGACGGGGACAAGGTTGCCGCGCAGGGCGCGGGCTAAAAACTCTTCACGATCCGGGACTACCATGCTGCACCAGGGGCCCTTTCACCGAGCGAACCGGCGGCGGGGCTGCCAATGCCGGGACGTTTGTTTGAATTGGGTCATTATACCCGAAACGTCCTGGCCAGGTTTTTTCGACACAATCTGTCTTGTTGCTTTTACGGCAATTTATAGGCGGGCTCAATGGCTAGCTCGCGGCACCCTCTCTATATGAGAAGCTCAGTCGGCATATTCCATGAGGCCGTCTTTGTCGCGCAGCATGACGCTTGAGGTCGCCTCCGCCAGTGCAATCTCCATTGTGCCGCCGCCAACAAAATCCAGATCTAGCGTCGTGTCCTGCTGTCGCACTGCGGCGATCGTTCCGCCGGTCGAGGCACTGTTGCTGTTTCCGCCGGTCTTAACCTTCATGGATGATCCGTCTGTGAAGGAGATGAGAAGGGCACCGCCCTGATTCTGCGTTCTCTGAATCGTGCGTCCTTTGATGATCCCGGTCAGTTTATGATTGCTCGCCATGAAAGCCTCCGTTGGATAGGTACTGGGAAGGTTACTAGCGCACCGTTTCGTTGTCGACTTCACGATTTCCTGCTACACACACGCGGCTTGACGATGCGCTCTAGGCGTGATAGCGATCTCGTCAAGATAACCGAATTTGCCGCGTTGCGTACAGCGCGGGGAGGGGAGTCTGTCAGCCGTCCGAGGCAGCTTCCGATATTCGCTGTTCAGCGCTCCTCCACCCCCGTCCGGAGTCACCGGTCTGCCGCTCCTGATAGCCGCGCTGCTCGCTCAAGCTGACCCATAACAGAAAGCAGCTGCCGAGCCCCGCCACGCTGCAGAACAGCAGATGCGAGCTCTCCATAAAGCCGACAGGCAGAAAAGTCCCGGTGAGCAGTCGCCCCGGCGTCACCATCGTCGAATTGTAGCCGCTCGCGATCAGCTGCCAGATCAGCGAGCTACAGAGTGTGAACAGGAACATGACGGCATAGTTCCAGATCAGAGCGGACCGACGGGTTGTGCTGTAGCGGGAGCAGACCATTCCGATCAGGACATAGAGCCCGGTGAGAAACACGAACTTCACCGCGAAGATCAGCATGAAGATCACGACCATAGGCAGCCCAATCAGGGCGAGTTCGGTATCAGGCGAGCTTCCATCTGACACGTGCATAGCAGAGCGGGTCAGAATCAGCCCTAGGGCGGGCATAAGCGCCAGCAGCGGGAACGCGGTCTGGAGCATCGCCGCCCAGAATTTGCCCATGACGACCTGAAAATTCGTCAGATTGGTGAGGTAGAGGTCTTGCCACGTCTGCTGGTCGTACTCCTTTGCAAACGCGCCTGCCGCGAAGCTAGGCACGAGGAACGGCAGCGCGAGAAGGGGTATCCAGAAGAGCTGCGTGGCAGCATCCGACGCTTGGGCCATCCACATTAGAACGAAAGCGGCAGCCGCCCACACCGCGATGCTTAATATTGGTCGTCTTCGGAAGGGGCTTTGCCGTATTTCGTTGATGAACACCGGATTGAGTTCCACGCTTGTCTCCCTGCCTGGTCTGGTTGCTTATGCACGGAGGAGGCGAAGGGGAGGCCGTCCTGCACAGCCTCCCCTTCGCGCCTTTTTCGACAATTCGCCATTTCCTTGCCTATTTGATGTCCTCAGTGGGCTAGGAAGTTTGCCCTTCGTACGCATGAAGAGCATCAAGCTGTCGAATCAGCCCGCTCGCATCCTCGGCCGTGAGGCGACCATTCTGCACCATCTGGAGTATCTGGCGTCGAGCCTCGAAATGCTGATCGTCCGCGGGCGTCGGGCCAGCGGGAATCAGCTCTCCCTTCCCGGAGGCGCCTGCATTCGCGATCCGGATTTTCACGCCGTCCCGCATTTCATTCGACTTGTTGCGTATGATGTTCTTGAACCCGAGCCAACTCTCCTGCGCCGCCAGTTTCGTGGACTCTTTGATGGACTCCTTCGCGATCGCGAAAAACATCGGGAACAGGTTCGCGGGCACCTCTATCCGATGATGCGACCCGTCCGGCCGCTTCATGTCCACCTCCATGACGGTCGGCTTAGCAGCGGACGCAGCTTTCCCCTTCGCCTTGGCAGCCACGGCTTTGGGAGCGGTCGGAGCTGGCGGCTCCGAGAGAGCCGCAAGCAGGCTCGCGCCCTCCGCAGGCTTGATGATTCCCTGCGAGACGAGCTGCAGGATGTGCTCTTTTTCGATCTCGTTCATGCTGACTCCTCACCCCTCTGCGCAAAGCGCGGACAGCGCATCAGACGCGATGAATGTGGGCGTCGCCGGAAATGGTCTGCACGTTGAGCGTTCCTGCTCCCGTGCCGATCTGCCCTGTCCAGAGCCTGTCTGTCGCGACGACCTCATGGGCGTCGTGGTCGCAGCGCAGTTCGCCCGCCGTCGTGCTGAGCGAGGCCCGCACGTTGCTGCCCTCCAGGAGCGCGATCTCCACATCCCCCGAGACAGTGTTGACCTGCATGGTGCCCGAGAAGGCCTCGACCAGATGCAGCGAGACGTCGCCGCTGACGGTCTGCGCCTGGAGGCGCGTGGTCTTCAGCCCGGAAGTCTTGACGTCTCCGGAGACCGCCTTGAGCGCGATGGTGCCGCTCGCCGAGGTCAGCGTGACGTCGCCACTGACCGATTCGACGGTGATGTCCAACGGAGCCTCCAGCCCGATGCGCTCGGCACGTACATCGCCGGAGACAGATTTGCACTCCACGCGCCCGCCTTCGATGCCGACAGCGGTCACTTCGCCGCTCGCCGTGTTCGCCGACAGCCCCCGTTGAATGCTCTCCGCCGTGATGCTGCCGCTCTGCGTGGCGACGTTCACTGACCCGAGAATCCGCTCGAGGCTCAGTGCGCCCGAGACAGTCTCTCCGCGTACATCCCCGCCGAGGTCATGCAGGCGCAGAGCCCCTGAGCGCGTCACGCCCTCCACGCGGCCTTCGACCGCTGTCACTTCCAGATCCCCGAAGGATGTGCTGACCCGTACCAGCGCGGAGTGCGGCACTCGGAGTTCGATGTCCACGGTGCCATTGTGAAAGGCGTCGGGCGCGCTGACTTTAATCTCGAGTTTGCCGTCGGTGCCCTGAAGATTCACCTCCATCTGCTCGGCAGCCGCCTTCAGATCCTCCTGGCGAGTCGCCCAGACAGTCTTTCGCAGCTGCACTGTGGCCGGCCCCTCAGCGATCCCGGTAATGAGGACGTTCCCGAGCGGATTCTCGATGAAGACACCGGCGCCCGTCTCCAGATGCACCTCCTGGTTGATCGTCTCCGTGTGCTCAGGAAGTGCCCCCACGTTGGTAGGGCGAGTGTCGCTGCCCTCCGTCCAGGTGCGCACTTTCGCGCTGAAGGTCGCCCCCCACTGCGCTCCGGCCTGCGAGGCGGTGCGGAGTTCGGCTTGGATTTTACGCACGATCTTTTCCGGCTGCACTTTCGCGACGGCTTTGGAGATGCGGTCGCCCAGATCGGTCAGGTCGATCTTCGGCGGCTTGAGGTTGTTCACAAAGTCGAAGCCATGAAAACTCTTCGGCGGCTCTGGCGGCTCCGGCGGCTCGGGTGGAGAGGTCGGGGACGTCTCTCCTCGCAGCGCGGCGATCAGGCTCTCCGCTTCCTTCGAGGTTATTTTACCTTCCTGCAAGAGTTGCAGGACACGCATTACATTATCATCCATCTGCTTGATTTCTCCTCTGATTTACCGCTCCCCACATCAAGTGGAGCGGTTCATGAATATATGTCTGCATCACGCAGGATCATTACAGGGTAGTTCCGACACACTCGCGCGGGACTTCGTCTGAAGTGCTAGAGCTCACGAAGCGCTGCGGAGGCTTCCTCGGCCTTGATTTCGCCTTTTGCAAGCGCCTCCAGCACGGCGAGACGACGAGCCCCGACATCGGGCGCGGGCACGGAAGGCGGTTCAGGCGCTATTGGATCTGACGTCGAGAACGCATAGGCGAAAGCATTTTCGGACTTGCGGCTTGGGGCGGCGCTTGCTTCCCCATAGCCCAATGCGGTCAGCATTGCGGTGAAGCGATTGCGGACGGTTGGATACGACAGACCCAGATCCTTCTCCACTCTGCTGAGGTTGCCCTCGCAGCGCAGAAAAGTCTCCAGAAACGCCAATGGCTCGGCAGGCAGACTGCAGAAGCGACAGTTCTCGAACTGTCCTGCAACGCGCGTCCGACATCGCCCACAGGTCAACTCGGACACATGCAGGGCTTCTTCGCAAACAGGACAACGGGTCAGAGTCTTTGCCATAACGTCCTCCAATGCTCTACAATACGCATACGCGAAGAAAAAGTCAATGGTTTCAACGATTAAATTGATTTTTTCTGAATCTGAACTAAATTTTTCTGATGTGCGGGCAATGAATAGACTTTCCTCCTGACGCCCACCTCCCATCAGAGCACAGAAATTGTCTGAACCAGGATTTATCGGATTTAGGCGGATTTTTGGATTTTCCAGAGCGCCGACTGATGATTTCCCCCTCTGCCCGCAGCCTGCCAATCTCAACGATATCCCTTGGCGAGAGGAGGGAGAACTCACGCAGAGACCCAAAGGGATGCGGGGAGTGGCTCTCGCGTCATCATGCTCAGTGCGCAGCTTCACGCAGGGAGGAGGCCGTGAGGACGTGGAGGAGAGTGTTGTCTGGAAGACGCAGCAGCAGTTGACCGTCATCGTCGATGCCTTCAGCGATCCCTGTGACTGACTCTTCCTGCAATTGAGTCTCGAAACGACGACCCACTGTACGGTCAAACTCGCGCCAGCTATTCACTAGCCCAGGCATTCCTTTCTGGAGGAAAAGTTCGGCTTGCCGGGCCAGCGAAGCGGCGACCTGCTCCGCGAGCGAAGCGACGTCCGACACGATAAGCCCTGCGCTGGATAGGGTTGTCGCTGAGTTGGCGAGCTCAGGGGGGAAAGCGCCATTGCTCAGATTGATACCGATGCCGATCAGCAGGACGGTCTGTCCGTCCGGCGAGTGAGCCGTTTCGATGAGAATTCCGCCCGCCTTCCTGCCATCCACCAGTAGGTCGTTGGGCCATTTCAGGCCGATGTCGGCGGAATGGGCAGGGAACATCTCCGTCAATGCTTTTGCGACTGCGACTCCGGCCAATAGCGAAACGGCTCTCGACTGCGCGGGCAGGTCGAGGCCATACCGAAAATAGAAGGTGGCACAGAGGCTGGCTCCGCGCCTGGAGGTCCACGCTCGGCCTCGCTGCCCCCGTCCCTCGGTCTGCTCCAGAGCCAGTACGCCGCTATAGGGAGCGGGCAGACCGACGTTAGCCGCCACCTGCCCGGATTGAATCCGCAGGCGCGCAACCGCCATTGTAGAAGGGACACTCTCTAAAATTTCCAGACGATGACGGTTCATTCTGTTGAACTCCTGGGTCGCTTGATGCTGCTGCGGCCTTGTACTGAAACCAGATGGGCGCGGCGTCAGGTCAAGAGAAGTGAAACCGCCCGCCTCTGCCTAATATACCAGTCGTGCGGCAGTATCTGAACCGCACGACTGCTTTTTACCCCCGTATTCACCGGGGCTTCGTTTGAAATTAGTGCAGCAAGAAAGTGAGTGTTCGATGCCGGAGACGGAGACATCGCCGCGCGATACAGCCTGGCTGGAGGAGCGCGTGAAACTCCTGTGGGAGAACCATTTCAGTGATGTGCCGCAGGGCTATCCCATCGTGGTGCGATTTGGGACGAGGGCACAGCGCCGCTTCGGCTCCATCAGCGGCCGCAACGGCGTCAGTCTGATCACGGTGAACATGCTCTACGCGCTTCCGGATGTGCCCGTCTACGTCGTCGATGAGACTCTGGCCCATGAACTGGCCCACTATGCCCATGGCTTCGGCTCCGGTCTGCCGCGCCTCTACGTCGACCCACATCGAGGGGGCGTAGTCACCATGGAGCTTGAGAAGCGCGGGCTGGGAGAGGTGCACCGCATAGCGGAGGCGTGGCGGGAGACGCACTGGGGCAACGTCTATGGGGAGTGCTGCGACGATCTGGTGCAGCGCAGGGCGGCCAAGACGGAAGCGACGAACGAGAGATGGGATGCCTTCCTGAGTCGTCCCGGCGGGCGCACTCAGGCAGATCTGGAGCACAGGCTGGATCTGCTGGCCCCTCGCCTCGGCTACAAGTTCGATCATGAGCTTCCCTTCAATGTGGGCTGGCTTCGCGCCACCACCCGGCAGGTCTCCCCCTCATATTTACTTGCCAGGTCACGTCTGGTGGAGCTTCACGGTCTGCTGACAGATCGCCGCGTTCCCGCGGCAGTGGTGGATTTTGAACTGGCCTACTGGCTGGCGCGGCAGGCATACGGGACAAGCTGGAAAGCCGTCCACTCCGCACTCTGCGCGGCCAAATTGGACAGCATCGCGGAGGAAGCATTGCAGTGGCGCAAGGCCAGGTGGCCCGGCTTTCGCGCCCGCAATCATCCGTTGCGCTGAAGGGAAGTGGCGTGACCTGCCGGTCTACAGCCCTGGCCAGCGGCGGCGATTGGAGCGTGAGCGGGCGGGGAAAGAAGTCTTTCGAC
>JANXLO010000422.1 GCA_025355115.1 Chthonomonadaceae bacterium | reverse complement strand
CTCCTGCTGCGGCTTCAGCATGACGTGCCGACTGCTGTGGCGATGCTCCTCTTCGCGGCGCTGCTGATCCCCATCTACTTCATCGATCTGGCCACCTTCACGATCCCCGATTCACTCAACCTGCTCGCGTTCTTCGCGGCGGTCGGGCGAGATGTCTACGGCATTGCACTTCATGAGCACGGCTACGTTCTGCTCTGGGGATGGCTCCCGCGCTCAATACTTGGCGCGGTTGTCGGCATTCTGATCTTCGGGGCGATTCGCTTGGCCGGCTGGCTCTGGAAGCGGCAGGAGGCTATGGGTCTGGGGGATGTCCTGCTGGCGAGGGCGATGGGAGCGATGCTTGTTCTGCTGGTGCCGGTCAGCGCGAATTCTTTCCAGCTTTTCCCCATATGGATACTTCTGGCCTGCGTCTCCGGACTCATTGTTGGCCCGGCGTTGATATTTTTCCGTCGCCAGGCCGCGAATAGTGCGGAATCGGGCGAAACGGAGAGAGGAAACGAGGCCGCGTCAGGCGAAGAGATAGAATCGGACGGCTCGACCCTTGGTCGCGAGTTGGGCGACATAGGCTGGTGCCTCGTTATGGGCGATCTCTGGAGTCTCCTGCGCGACAAACTTCGCAAAGATCCTTCGCCAATGTTTCCGGAAACCATGGAAGATGACTGGACTCCCGCGCCCACCGCGATACCATTTGGCCCGTTCCTGGTGATCGGATTTCTGGCGACAGTGTTCGCAGGGGAGTGGATTACTCTGCTCTATTTGAACACGGCTTTTCCGAGCGCGCCCTTCCCGAAACCGCCGCTACCGCCCTACTGAAAACCATTCGATTTTAACGCAGCCTGCCCCGGCAGGAACATCCCATAGAGAGCCGTCGTCAAAACAGACGGTTCGGCGCGTGAGCATCAAGCTCCACGCACAGAGACAGGAAGGGACGTCATGAGAGAGAATAGAACTGCCTTACGGGGCTTTACGCTGATCGAGCTGCTTGTCGTGATAGCAATTATCGCGATTCTCGCTGCAATTCTCTTCCCTACGTTTAACCATGTGCGTGAGAAAACGCGCCAGACCACCTGCATGTCACAGATGATGGCAGTCAATCAGGCCATCAAAACTTATCGCGAGGACTTCGGTAAATATCCGAGTGTGCTCTGCGCCAACCCATACGTCAACGGCCCGACCTCTCAGATTCTCTACGATGGCAGCAACGGAACGCCGTTGGACATCGATCAGGTGCTGAACCGACCGCTCATCAAGCAGAGACTGACCGCGACCGGCAAGCAGGCCTTCCTCTGCCCGGACAATGTCAACCCGAATCCGACCGTCGTCACCACAGCCATCTATCCGCCGATGGTTCCGAAGGCCGGGCAGGTGATGAGCGGCGGCAAGCCCGCCTACTACTACACATACGACAGCTACGACATTGGCCCTGCGCTCGATGCGAATTTCTCGGCGAACGCGCCGTACACCTACGAACTGCACTATTCCACCGACTGGACGGGCACGAGCGGTGCGGCCGATCCGATCAATCAGCTAAAGTATCCGAACCCGCCCGATAGCAGCACCGTCGTCACCTGGTGCTCTTACCACTCCGCGGTGGCTCATGCCGGCATCATCCCGGTGCTTATGCTTTCCGGCACGGTAAAGCCCGTTCCCGCCAATCAGTTCACGACCAAAGGCCCTCTCAAATTCAGTTTCTAAGCTGACGGGGCAACTGCCCCGAGTGCAGAGGCGCTGCCATGCACGCATCTACGGAGAACACTATGGACACCCGGCTCATGCCGCGCCGACGGGCGCAAGGTGCTTTCACACTCATCGAACTGCTCGTCGTCATCGCGATCATCGCGATTCTCGCCGCTATTCTCTTCCCGGTCTTCGGAGCCGTGCGCGAGCAGGCCCGTCAGAGCGGCACCATGAGCAATCTGCACACCGTCTATGTCGGCGCGCGGCTGTTCAATGAGGACGAAGGGCACTATCCCGCGGTGCTGTTCGGCTATGCGGAGACGCCGGACGCCTCCCTGGGGATGCTGAATCCCCCGCGGCCCCCGCAGCGCCCCTCACTGCCAGGCGATGTCAACCCGATGATCAACGTGACTTCGATGGATCAGGCGAAGGAGTTTTTCTCCACCTACATCGGTGCTCCCGCCGAGGGCCTCAATCGCGGCTACCTCTATCCGGAGCAGGTGAAGGACTACATCACCTTCACGACGCCCGATAATCTGGTCAAAGACAAGCGCATGGTGACGCAGGTCTACTACCCGCACAACTCGCTCCACAACCCGGATCAGATCGTGACGTGGGAGGCGACGAGCGGAGCAGGGTGCGCGAACATCGGTGACCGCGACCTCCCGAACGCGCCATACATCGGCCAGCCCAAGCTCTACTATGTCATGGACAGCATGGACATAGGGCCGCGCCTCGATCCTAATGGCGATATAATCTACACCTCGCCCGGAGTGCCCCAATACGAGCTTCATTACAGCCCAGACTGGTCGCACAGGCTGGGAACCGCCTGCGAGCCGACGGACGCTATGAACGGCGGCCAGATCGACGTGACGCAGCTGAAGTACAAGAACCCGCCCGCGGATCGCACGGTTCTCACCTACATCACTCAGCATGTAGCGACTGCCGGCAGCTCCAAAGTCATCGTTATGCTGCTCAGCGGCACCGCGAAGAAGATGGATGTTAAGACGGCTGCTCGCCTCCTGCCCCTCAACTACAAGCCGTAGGCAGGAACATTCGATTTGGGGAAGTCGTCGAAA
>JANXLO010000353.1 GCA_025355115.1 Chthonomonadaceae bacterium | reverse complement strand
CCTCCAGCAGGCCGTTGCCGACGAGTACCTCCGCCTTCGCCTCTTTGATCGAGCTCAGAGGTACGGCATGAAGCACCTTCGCCGTTGTGCCTCCATTCGGCCCGAAGACGAACACCTTGCCGCTCTCCACGACGACCCACTCTGGGCCGAACGCTCCGGCCGCATTGATGTCCGTCGCGAAGGCGATGAGCTTGGGAGTCTCGTCCTCTTCATCTGTACTTTTCTCGACGACTTCATCGCTGCTCGTCACGGCCAGAGCATTCTGATCGCCAGCATCAGTACTGCTGAGAACTGTCTCAGTAGTGTCCATCTCAGATACTGCGCCATCCTGAAGCACCGCATCTGCGATGTTCGATCCAGTGGGAGGTACAGAGTGAGTAACGACAACCGCATGGAGAATGTCAGGCAGCGACGCAGAGGCATCGGCAGAGGGATCAACAGGCGAAATCAGCGAAGCCGGAGGCTCGGCTGCGCGCAGTTCACGTAGCGTGTTCTCTACAAAATCGGGTAGGGCTTCCAACAGTGCCATAAAAACTGCCTTTCCCTCCGGAGCTAGCCTTCAGCCAAAACTCGGGAGGCGTCGGGACAAAGTGCCGCACTCAACGACGCCAAGGAGAAGGTCGCGCGGCCAAAAACAGTACTTCTCACCTACGAACCAAGGCTGCAACAGGTTGCGTTGCAGGCCACAAATCTCAACACCCTATGCCGATGAAAAGGCGTCTGCTTCCGCGCTGGTTGGGAGCGCCGGGATCGCGCCTTTGCGAGTTGTTGTCAGGGCGCCAACCAGATTGGCCCTGAGCAGAATATGCGTCAGAATGTTCTGATCTGGCACGACAAGCGCGTCGGCTACGGCTCTATCGTTTTCAATCAGGCCTACGAGAAGGGCTGCCGTGAAGCCGTCCCCTGCGCCGGTCGTATCGATCGCTTCGACCGGCAGGCCGAAGACGCTGATCTGGCCGCCATCTCCGAAATAGAGACTGCTGCCCCGCGCGCCTGATGTAACCGCGAGCAGCCGAATGTTGGGAAACTTTCGCCTCAGTTTCGCGGCAAGGGCATCGCGCTCCCCGCCGGAAACATCCTCTGTCGGGAGGTTGCCGTCCTGCGATATAAGGAAGACCAGCTCCTCCTCATTGACTTTGACGACGTCCGCGTGCTGCATCGCGCTCAGGATCGTTCTTCGGGCTTTCGGCAGGGAAGGCCACAATGGAGGTCGCAGGTTGGGATCGTAGGAGAGGAGCAGACCGGCGGCGCGGGCGGTCGCGACAGCAGCCAGCGTCGTTGTTCGGGCAGGCTCGTCTATTAGCGTGATGGAGCCGAAATGGAAGATTCGGCCCGTCTGAATGCAGGCGTGATCGAGTTCTGCGGACGCATAGGTCATATCCGCGCTCGGGTTGCGAAAAAAGCAGAAGTCGCGCTCGCCGTTCTCTGCCAACGAGACGAAGGCCAGGCCAGTTCGATGGCGGGGGTCGAACACCATGCCGCTCGTGTCCACGCCTGCTCCGGCAAAAGTCCGCTCCAGAAATCGGCCGAACGGATCGTCGCCGACTTTGCCCAGAAATGCGCTCGTATGCCCAAGCCGGGCAACTCCGACCGCGACATTGGCGGGCGCGCCGCCGGGCGCTCGCAGAAAGCCGCTCGCCTCCCCGACCCCGACTCCGCTCTCCGCCGCCACAAAGTCGATCAGGGCCTCGCCAAGACAGACGACTGCCGCCATAGTTCTGACGCCTCCTCAAAGCGCGGGTACAGGCAATTCGCCCACGTCCCCGTCTGTTCCATGGCCAAGGCCACCAGGGCCTTCGCTACTTGCTGAAGAGCGTTTTCGCCGTCTCGTAGAGGTCGAGGGGAACTGTTCGCAGGACTCCTACCGCCTTTTCGATTTCCACTGCGACTATCTCGGTGCCGCGAACCGCGACCATCTTGCCGAAGTCTTTCTCGTGGACGCACTGCGCGGCGCGAATGCCGAGGCGAGAGGCGAGCACCCTGTCGAAGGCGCTCGGCGGCCCGCCACGTTGAATATGACCGGTCGCGGCGGCTCGGGTTTCGAATCCGGTGCGCTTTTCGATCTCCGAGGCGATGGTCTCCCCGACGTTGCGGTCGCTCAGAATAACGTGCCCGAACGCGTCCAACTTGGCCGCCGATTCGTCAAGGTTCGGCAGATTGACTCCCTCAGACGCGACAACAATGCAGTAGCCTTTGCGGGCATAGGCGACCTTGAGATGCGCGCACATCGCCTCGTAGTCGAGGGGGATCTCAGGAAGCAAAATCCAATCCGCGCCGCCCGCAATGCCGGAGTAGAGCGCGACCCAGCCAGCATGACGGCCCATCACCTCCAGCACGATCACGCGGCTGTGGGAACGGGCGGTGTCACGCAGGCGGTCGACCGCCTCGACGTTGACGCCAACGGCAGAGTCGAATCCGAACGTGTAGTCGGTCTCGGAGAGGTCGTTGTCCATCGTCTTGGGGACGCCGACGGTCGGAAAGCCGTCCTTCCAGAGCTTGCTGGCCACGCCAAGCGTGTCCTCGCCGCCAAGCGCGATGATGCAGTCAAAGCCGAACTTGCCAATATTCTGCTTCACAGCAGCGAGCTGTGCGGGATCCTTGTAGGGGTTCGTACGTGAGGAGCGCAGCATGGTGCCCCCCTGCGAAACCAGCTCTTCGACACGTCCAACGGTCAGCGGCTGCTCCTCAACGATGCCCTGCACCAGCCCCTTCCAGCCCTCTCGAATGCCCCAAACTTCAAAATTATAGTCCAATGCTCTCATCACAAAGCCGCGTATCGTGGGGTTCAGGCCCGGACAGTCGCCGCCGCCCGTCAAAATTCCGATCTTCATCGATGCATCGTCCTCGTTTCTGTCCCGCCCCGGCAAACGCCGGTAGCGGCATGAAGGTATGTCTTGCAGTCGCGCTCCGCCCTATGGGCGTCAGCGAGTCGCGCTGACGATTAGTCTACCCCAAACTGCCTCCGGAAAACGCAGTTTCCTGCGTTG
>JANXLO010000324.1 GCA_025355115.1 Chthonomonadaceae bacterium | reverse complement strand
ATTTCGAAGCGGTTGCCGTCCACATCCAGCAGGAGAAGGTGAGTTTCGGAGATCCACTGTGCGTTCTCCTGAAGGCTCTCCGTCACGAACTCCCGCTCGCCCCGATCCGTCGCCACGGTCCAGTAGGTGGCGCCATACTCCTGCCGGGCGTGGAGTATGGCGTCGACCGTCGCGGTCAGGTATCGCTGCTTCAGCTCGCACTCCAGCGCGCGCCACGACTCCGCCGTGAGCTCCTTCGGGCTCTGCACGACCGTGATCTCCTCCCCTTTGCCGTTCATCAGCGCTAGGAAGTCGTTCGGATGCGTGAGCGGGGCGGCCCACACCGGCTTGACGCTCAGATAGGATCTCTCCTTCCCGACCGTCAACCGAAGGCGCCCTTTTGGCTCGTGGAACAGCTTCAGCTCTTTTGGATTCATAGAACTGGTCATGTTTTTGGCTCCTTTCATTGCTCCTCCTCGCCAAGGATCTGCGTCACCTGGCTCTGCGTCTCGACGAGGCTATGGAAGAGGCCCTTCCTCTCCATCAGCTCCGCATGGGTTCCGCTCTCCGCGATCTGGCCTTTCTCCATGACGATCAGACGGCTGGCGTTGCGCAGCGTGGAGAGGCGGTGCGCGATGGCGAAGGTGGTGCGGCCCTTGATGAGCCGACCGATGGCTTCCTGTATCTGCTTCTCCGTCTCCACATCCACTGAGGAGGTCGCTTCGTCGAGGATGAGAATGCGCGGGTTGTGGAGAATGGCGCGGGCGATGGAGACCCGCTGACGCTCGCCGCCCGAGAGCTTTGCGCCGCGCTCCCCGGCCATCGTGTTGTAGCCGTCGGGCTTGCCGAGTATGAAGTTGTGGGCGTTCGCGGCGCGGGCCGCCTCCATGATCTCGTCCAAACCGGCCCCTGGCTTGCCGTAGGCGATGTTCTCGGCGATGGTGCCGTTGAAGAGGAACGGCTCCTGGAGCACAATCCCGATCTGACGGCGCATCGCCTGAAGCTCCATGTCGCGGTAGTCGATCCCGTCTATGAGAATGCGGCCCGCGTCAGGCTCGTAGAAGCGGCAGAGCAGGTTGATCGCAGTCGATTTCCCCGCGCCGGATTTGCCGACGAGGCCGATCATCTCGCCGGGCTTCGCGGTGAAGTTCATGCCCTTCAGCACCGGATTGGACTTGTCATAGCCGAACCGTACCCCCTCGAAGGTGACCTCCCCTACGATCTCGGGGCAGGTTGTTGATCGGGTATAGGCCTCCTTCTCGGTGTCCATGATCTCGAATATCCGGTCGGCACCGGCCATCGCTCGCCCGAACCAGTTGTTGACCTGCGCGAACCACTGCATCGGGCCGTAGATAAGGCCGAGGAACTGGTTCATCTTCCAAAAATTGCCGAGCGAGAGCTGGCCACGATAGACCATGTACCCTCCCACCGTCCAGTTGATGAGCGCGCCGAGGCTGGTGAAGAAGCTCATGGCCCCAAAGACGGTGAACCAGCGGTTGTCCGCCTGCACTCCGGCGTCGCGCAGCTCGTTGTTGCGCTTGAGGAACCGATTGTTCTCGTGATCCTCCTGCGCGAACGCCTTCACTACTCGGATGCCCGTCAGCGACTCATTGAGATGCGTGTGGAATCGCGCCCACTTCTGCCCCACCCGATGGTACATCTGAGAGACCGGCTTCCAGAAAATGCCGCTGAGGATGAAGACGACCGGCAGAGGCGCGAGTATGCAGAGCGCCAGCTTCACGTTGATGGCGAGCATGAAGAACGCGAGACCGATGAGCAGCAGAACGTTCGTCACGAGGTAGGGCAGGCCGTCGACGAGGAAGCCCCAGACGCGGTCGGTGTCCTGAGTAACGCGGCTGGTGATCGCCCCGACCTGCTTCTTGTCGAAGTAGCTTAACTGCAGGAACTCGATGGCGCGATAGACGCTGCCGCGTAGATCCGCCGCGATGTTGCCCGCGAGGAAGGCGATCAGCCTGCCGTTCACGATCTGAACGACGGAGCTGATCACCAGCGTCCCGAGCCAGATGCCCATGAGCGTCCAGAGCAGCCCGACATTGCGGTGACGGGTCAGCACACCGTCGATGAGAGAGCCCTGAATGGCCGGCGGGACGAGGCTCAGGGAGGTCATCACGAGCGACACAAGAGTGAGGCAGACGGCCTGTTTTCGATAGGGCTTCAGATACAGCGCGATCCGTCCCATTGTCCGGGTTCGGTTGACGCAGGCGGGGCAGACGCCGTCCTTTTCGGGAAGCAGGCGGTTGCATTTCGCGCAGCGAGTCGCCTGCTGCTTCAAGTTGATGCAGAGCGGCTCGCCCTTCGATAGCTGCTCGATTCCCCGCGCCGCCTCAGAAAACTTGGCGGAGACAGTGCTCGAATAGGTGAGAACCGGAAAGAAATCCCCGTTCTTCGCGGTGATCTCCAGTCGCCCGCCCCCGACGAGCGGCTCGTTACGCGCCTCTCTGATATCGAGAATCGGGATCTGGAAGGTGAGCACGCCATTGGTTTCACGGACTCGCACCGCGTCGGCGGTCACTTCGAGTGTGCGCTTCCCGAAATGGCTCGTCTCGGAGAAGTCGGCCTCCAGTTGAATCAATAGCTCATCCTGCAGATAAGCGGGCATTGGCGCATGAGTCTCCCCTTCCGGGGGAGTGGACTCAAGTACAGACATTGTTCGACCTCCTTGCATAAAAACAACTATCACGGGAAAATGGGCGGGCAGTGGAAGCAAGCGGCAGGCAACAAAAAGGCCCCAGGCTTCGCTTCGCAGAGGTGCGTCGCGCCTGTGGCTTTCGGCGGGGAAATCAGAAGCAGCGGTTAAGGGCTAGATGAGGTCTCCTCCGAAAGGCAGGCGGCGAGTTGCCGGCATGCCAATGCCAGCCGTGCGATGAGTCGCAATCCGGCCAGGCGTACGGCACAGGTCGAAAGACGGGTAGAAATCAATCATCGTGTGTTGATGCCAGGCCGCGAACCCTTCGCGCCCTGTCTCCTTTCGGATTGGATGAGGAATGCACGCACAGTATAACCCGGCGTGCCGTCTTTTGTCAACCTGACTGACCATCCTGCGTTAAAATTGCTGGCGACGTTGAGTGCTTGACGAGCAGCGAAGCGTTGGCGTGCCGATAGGAGAGACACGTCGTGAGGAAAGATAAGGGCTTCCACAGGTGAAAGTACGTAGAGGCACGTATCGACAGAAGCAAGCAGCGGTGGTAGACTGAATCCAGTGGTAAAAAAGTACCTCGCTGCTTTAGACAGCGAGGTCAAATGAAAATCATTGGTGCACACTATAAAACCACGAGAACGCGAAAAAATGCACCCCTGACGGTCTTTTTTTCGTGAATAGGCAAAAAATAAGTTAAAGCGGCGGGGAAATCG
>JANXLO010000303.1 GCA_025355115.1 Chthonomonadaceae bacterium | reverse complement strand
GTCAAATGGGCCGCGCCAGTGCATTAGTCCCCGATGATCAGCAGATTTCATCCAACTCCCAATTTACACGCCCACTGTGCAGCCGACCCAGTGATCATTTGAATCCTGGCGTGCCTGTCCTATTCGTTCGCCCCGTTCCCGCCTCCGCGCTCATGCCAGCGCCTCCGTGCGATCGGGCCTGAGAAAGAGAGTCCCTCGATGTCCCGTCCACTTGTCGCCGTTGTTGGCAGGCCCAACGTCGGTAAATCCACCCTTTTCAACCGCCTCATCGGTCATCGAGTCGCCATCGTCGAGGACACGCCGGGCATCACCCGAGATCGCCTGTACCATACAGTCGAGTGGCGCGGCATCGAATTCACCGTCATCGACACAGGCGGTATCGTGCTCAACGCCTCCGATCCGCTGACTAAGCAAGTGAAATCCCAGGCCGAAATAGCGATGCAGGAAGCGGACGTTATTCTCTTCGTCGTAGATGCCGCCGAAGGGTTGACGAGCACGGACCGCGACATCGCTGATACGCTCCGAGCGTCCACGCAGCCGCTGCTGGTCGTCGTGAATAAAACCGACAACCCCCGGCTTCTCATGGACGCGGCTGAGTTCTATGCCCTTGGGCTGGGCGAGCTACACACGGTCTCCGCGGTTCACGGAAACGGCGTCGCCGATCTGCTCGACTCGGTCGTCACCCTCTTCCCCCCGAATACAGACGGGGAGACGATCGAGGAGGATGTCATTCGGCTTGCCATCATCGGGCGACCGAACGTCGGCAAGTCCTCCCTGCTCAACTCCATCCTCGGCGAAGAGCGAGTCATAGTCAGCCCGCTACCCGGCACGACACGCGACACCATCGACACAGATTTCGAGTGGGAGAAGCAGAAGCTCGTCCTCATCGACACAGCTGGCATCCGCCGTAGTGGCAAGATTCAGGGCACCATCGAGTACTACATGGTGCTCCGCGCGGAGGCGGCTCTGGCCAGAAGCAACGTCGGGATGCTCGTCATCGACGCTTCCACCGGCGTAATGGACGGGGACAAGCGTGTTGCAGGCATGGCGCAGGACGCAGGCCGTGCCTGCATCGTCGTCGTGAACAAATGGGATCTGGTCGACCCAGGCGTCGTCTATCAAAAAGCCAAGCAGCGCAGGCCCGACCGCTCCAAGATAGAGAAGTTCACGGAAGCTTTCCGCAAGGACTGCCCTTTCCTGGAGTACGCGCCGCTGGTCTTCGTCTCAGCGCTAGAGCGTTTCGGCGTCAGGTATGCGATAGAGACCTCTATCACCGCCGCACAGAACCATGCTTTCCGCATTCCGACCGGCGAGCTCAACCGCCTCATCCGCGATGCCATCGAGCGGAGGCCATACATCGAGCACGGTCGCCAACTCAAGGTCTACTACGCCACCATGCCCCGCGTTCAGCCGCCGAGCATCCTCCTTTTCGTCAACGACGAGAACCTGATGCACTTCTCCTACAAGCGCTATCTGGAAAATCAGCTTCGGCTGACCTATCCTCTGGAGGGCACCCCCATCCGAATCGAAATCCGCAAGGTGGAAAACAAGGAAGAGAAGAAAGATCGGGCATAACACAGCTCTCTGCACGTTCAACCATCCTACGAGTCGCATCTTCCGGATTTCGGGCGGTTCACGTAGACAGGAAATGTGATTGCGCGGCATGTCGACGAGCCGACGATTCCCTGCTTGCACACAAACACCTTGATTGCTTGAGCCTGCCGGACACT
>JANXLO010000296.1 GCA_025355115.1 Chthonomonadaceae bacterium | reverse complement strand
ATTGATAAGAGTTCAACGCTCCGGTCAGGCCAAGGCAGAGGGCGGGTATCACGAATATGCTCATCTGATATAGTTTAGGTCTCTTCATTTTCTGTTCCCTGCGGCCTGTCGGAGTGCGCCGCGCGTTCCCTGTCGGGAGGCTCTATCGGATATGGGCGGCGATCTGATAGTGAAGCGTGTCGCTCTCTCCCGCCAGACTGGTGCGATTCAGCGACTCGAGCGAGACTTTGCTGCACGGCGGAAGCTGGCGCAAAGCATCCAGAAACTGCACGAGCACCGTGTCGTTGCTGGTCTCACCGCTGAGATTGACGACGTCCGACTTGTCGCGGCTGATCTCCGCCAGGGTCGTCTGAGGAGGAACGGCCAGCGCCATAGCGTCGACCACTCCGGGGAGCGACTCTCCCGCGGGCTGAAGCAGGTTGAGAACCTCCTTCTGTTTGCGCACCTCATCCAGTGGAATACCCCGGTAGCTGCGGAGCTCCTGACGGTCTTCCTGGGCGTGGTCCAACTCGTGGGCCGCATTATTCGCCTTCTGTCCAATCCGCATGACATTGACGGAGCCCAGCAGCAGCGCCGCAATCGAAAACGCCAGTGCGAAAGTCAGGCGGCCGTTGACGGCGAATCGCTTCTTGGACCCTTTGGAATTCCCCTGCAAGTCGAACTGGGGAAGGCCTGCCGGCAGCTGCTCCAGCGCCTGCATCGCCAGACCGCTCGAACGCAAAAACCGCAGTGCTGTGGGCTCATCAAGCCGGGATCGCAGGGCCAGATCGGTAGCCGCCCTCGCGGGCATGGTTGCGACGCGGGCCGTTATCTGCAGCGTCTGCGACAGCCAGTTCGCCAATGGCTCAAGAGCGGGCAGGGCGGTGATGATGACGATGTTGAGAATGGCAGGAGCATCGGGATACTCTCGCTGGTAAAAATCGAGGGATCTCTGTAGCTCGAGCGCCAGGTTGTGCGCCGCGATGTTCTCCGTCGGGCCAGGATCGGCAGGCGTGTCGGCCCACGGGTCATGTTCCGTCTGTGCGAGAGGAATCCCTCGGAGAGCGACGGCGGGCTCTGGCATCGAGGCCGAGTTGGCGGGCAGCCCGCCTAGCTCGGATAGCAGCTGGTGGCTTCCGATGTCGATGCGGCGGTAGAGACGGATTGGACCTTGATCCATGATGGCGACTTCGGATACGGACGTCCCGACCATCAAGCAGAGGCACGGCGAGCAGGTGTATGTGAGCGTAGAGGCTGCTCTGTACAAAGCGACAAGCCCGGGCTCCAGTCCCACCAGATTTACTCCCGCATTGGCTGCCGTCTGGCGGTACCCTTCGAGGATTCTCTCCGCCGCCGCCATCACGAGCAGGCGGGGCCGGCTCTGGGGAAGTGGGTCTGCAGTGTCCAGGCGCAGATAGTCGAACTCGCCTTCTGGGCTGGACATGATATTCTGATGAAGGACCTCGCCCCGCACCACGGCCAGCAACTCATCATCGGGAATATTGGGAATATCGAGAATGCGGGTCGTGACGACGCTCGACGGGAGACTCATTACCGCGGTCCGAGTGCGTACACTCATGCGATTCAGCAGTATGCCCAGTGCCCTTCCCACCAGTTCAGGTCGGCATATCTCTCCGCCGTCCATACTGTCAGGGGGGGTGGGGATAGCGTCGGCGCGCAGTATGCGCGGATCCGGCCAGACGCCTTCCATCTCCACCACGCGAATTTCCGTTGAATTCACTTCGATGCCGAGAATAGATTTGCCCTTTTTTGATGCTCGGTTCATACGTCCCCTTTGCTGGAAAATGCCGTTCACTCGCTGAGAGCCCTGCCCGATAGCGCGATGTAGATATGGAAGGCCCCGAAATCATTGCCCGTATGGGATCGGAATAGCTTATATTGCTCTTTGGCCGACTGCCACGTCGTCAGTGCCCTGAGACGGTTCTCGGCGCGTTCCGGATACGGACCGTTGTCGTCAAATCCCTGGTCGCCCCGTCCAGAGGCATCGTAATGGTAATGCCGACTGCCACGACGTTGGGCATCTCCGCCGCGGAGGGAGCGTTGGGGCTCGCGGTCGTCACCCAACAGGCACCCTGCACCGGAGTATTTCCTGTGGCGAGATAGTACGTAAACTTAAGAGACACGATGCCGATCGCCAGCATCTGCGTGGTAGAGGCGCGAGTACGGTTCAGCGTATGCGGCTGCGCAATCGAGTCCAGCCAGTATTGGCTGGTATTGCCAAGGCTGTCGTCGTACAGGGTCAACGATGAGCTTGTCGCCGCCAGCAGCGTCGGGTTGCCGGTCCCGTAGCTCTGCGCTTTGCGGAGATTGTCCGCCAGTCGATGCATCGGACGCCAGCCCGTCAGCTCGGCCGTGTGCTGATCCATGGTCAGCTGTTGCGAGACCGCAGTGATGCGCACGAACATCACCAGCATCGCCCCAACCAGGAGCGCGAGAGCGGAGGAGCAGACTACCTGCAGCAGCACAAATCCTCGCCGTGTCCCTCGTCTCATATCCCCTCCCTCGTCAGATAGGTCGTGATCGTCGTGAGCTGAGTGCCGAGCTGCGCGAGCGATACGGTGACCGTCACTGTGCGCAGAGCATTGGCTGCCGGAGCGACAGGATTGGAGGCGGGGACGGTGAAGTCGCTGACCACCGTCGTCGATACTTTGTAGCGGGCTGTGTTCGAGGAGTTGTCCATATTGCCCGTGGCGATGTCGAAATAGTGAACGAGCGGAGCGGAGGCTGGAGCCTCGGCTGTCTGCGAAAAACCCGTCTCCTTCAGCGTCTCGATGGTCTGCCGTGCCAGACTGCAAGCAATGGCGGTGTCGGTGGTGCGCGCCGAGAACTGCATTGAGAAGGCCCAGAGTTGAATCATTACGGACAGCGACAGAACGCAGACGGCCGAGGCACACAACACTTCCATATAAGTCACACCGGCTCGACTTCCCGCATTTCGAACTTTCATCTCTTCTGCTCCGAACTTAAGCGATCACTATTCCTGGAATAAATTCCAGGTAGATAAGGTAATGTTAGCTGCTGGCATCCAGCGGCTAGTTGACCCCGCCGACTTCGAGCCAGGGCGGGACGAAGCCATAGTACGTGACAGTGGCGTTGGGGGAGAAGTAGCCCTGGATGGCGGTGACCGTCGGGTTGCCGTTGAATGTGAACGAATTAGCAATCACGCTCCCGTGGATATCCGGTGTACCGCTGAAGGCGACCTGGCCGACGCCAGAGTTGTTGACATGATATATTCCTGCGTCCAATTCGGAGTTGCCATTCAAGAGAACGTCGCTGTTGGTGGCAGCGTAGACACGGACCGCGTTAGGGGAGGCCGGGCTAGATTTTACGGCTGCGGCTCCTCCCTTCAGTGAAAATGTTCCTGACCCTCCGCTTGGCCCAACCCAGATAGTAATGGGACCGCTCGCATTGTTAAATATGAGTTTGGAGTTGCCGCCGCAGGAGAGGCTCGTCAGATAGTAGTTCGCTCCGCCTGCCTTGCCGACAAAGGTCTGGCTGCCGTTTCCGTTCGTGGAGACCGTCTTGTTGACGATTGGGGGGCTTGCCAGTCCATTGTCGTTGTAGGCGGCGACGAAGCTGAGGCCTTGCGCGCCGAATGTCTGAAGTGCGATCGCCTCTACGGTCGGCCAAATAACGGGATTGGGGTTGGTAACGACCGTGTATCCGCTCTGGGGGCTTTGCCAGCCCGCTGCAGACCCGTTGAATACGATACTTCCATTGATGGTCGGCTGTCCGTTAAAATTGAACAGGCCATTTGTACCTACATTGCCCGTCACGGTGGCTGCGGAGCCATTCATTACGCCTCCTGTGACTCCGTAGACACCGTAGTAGTCGGTGGGCGTACTGGTGTAGGCGATGGCGGCTACCTTCACGGTTCGCGAGACGCCGCTGACGCTGCCGGTGGAGTATATCCATAGATTCTTGCCGGCAGTCCAGGGCGTCGGCTCGGTGCCATCGGCGTTGCGCTGAGTGATGTAGATCTGAAAAGTTCCTGCCGCCGTGGTGTAGGAGGTGCCCGGCACGCCGCT
>JANXLO010000287.1 GCA_025355115.1 Chthonomonadaceae bacterium | reverse complement strand
GGTCACTGAATTCCCTATTCTGCTCCGGGTCGAGAGTCTCCAGCAGGGCGGACGAGGGATCGCCTCGAAAATCCATGCCGAGTTTGTCGATCTCGTCGAGCATGAAAACGGGATTATTGAAGCCCGCCTGTTTGATTCCCTGAAGTATTCGCCCCGGCATTGCTCCGATATAGGTGCGCCGATGGCCGCGAATTTCAGCCTCATCTCGCACGCCACCGAGAGACACGCGAATGAATTTCCGGCCGAGGGCGTGCGCGATGCTCTTGCCGATGGAGGTTTTCCCCACGCCGGGCGGCCCCACGAGGCAGAGAATTGGCCCACGAGAGGTGCCGGTGAGCTTGCGCACCGCCAGGAACTCGAGAATGCGCTCTTTGGCCTTCTCCAGCCCGTAATGATCCTCGTTCAGAGCGGCCTCCGCTACGTCAAGATCGATGTCATCCGGCGTCGATTTCGCCCAGGGCAACGCGACTAAAGTGTCCAGATAGGTGCGTATCACCACGCCCTCGGGAGCCGGAGACGGCATCTTCTCCAGCCGCTCGACCTCTTTCAACGCCCGCTCCGCCGCCGCCTCGGGCATCCCGCACTCCTGAATTCGAGTGCGATAGAGCTCCATCTCGCTGCCGCTCTCGCCGCGCTCGCCAAGCTCCTGCTGAATGATCTTCAACTGTTCACGAAGCAGGAACTCACGCTGCGTCTCTCCCATCTCCTTCTCGACGCGGGAGCGGATATTCTTCTGGATGTCCAGGATTTCTGCTTCTTTTGTAAGAATCAGTCCCAGTTTGTGCAGCCGCTCGCTGACATCGTTGGTCTCCAGGATCTCCTGCTGAGCGGGGACACGCATCTGACGCAAGTAGGGAGTAATGACATCCGCAAGACGGCCCGGCTCTTCTGTATTAAGCACATTGAGGAGGGCTTCCGGCTGAATGTTTTTATTCATCGCCACCACCTCTTCAAATTGCTTCACGACGCTCCGCATCAACGCTTCAGTTGGCAGATCCTTCGCTTCGTCCGTCGGCATCGACTCAAGCTGCACACGATGAAAAGGCTCTGTTTGCTCGTATTTTACGATGCGACATCGCTCGATTCCCTCCAGCATCACGCGTACTGTCCCGTCCGGCACACGCAAAATCTGCATTATCTCAGCAACAATTCCAACTGAGTAGATGTCATCGGGATCCGGCTCCTCCGCATGAAAGTTCTTCTGCGCGGCCAGACAGATATGCCGGTCGTTCGCTGCGGCTTCCTCCAGTGCGCGCACAGACTTCTCTCTGCCGACGAGAAGAGGAAAGATCATGTGCGGAAAATAGACTTGGTCCCGAATTGGAAGCAGGGGCAGTAGAGTCGGGAACGGCTTGCCTCCCGACGTTTCTTTGGGCGTGTCGGGGTTGAAAACAGCGCGAAGCAAAGTGTCCATCTCCGTATCGGAGAGATTATCGTTAGGGTTGGCGGGCGGCTCGGTGACCGGAGGAGTCTTTGGCTTCTTGGGGGCACGGGGCATAGTGATATAAAATACCTTTCGGAGCAGGAACGCAACTGTATGTGAGTTCGTGTCGGGGAACTGTAATTCCTCTTAGCGCGCTTTCCGAAAGCAAAGACGGCAGTTGTTTGGCAAGGTGTTCATAATGATCATCAAGATTTCTGGCCCGACCACGTTTTTTCGAGATTCTGACCACGTCTGCGTCCACATCACTCCGATATACTTTTATCATGAGCGCAGAAGGGTCGGAACGAAAACTTGAGCACTCGATCCCCTGAAGCTCTTTCCTCCTCTCAAAGATATGAGGAGAGGCTCTCACCAGTGAAGGAAAGACAAGAGTAATGCAACGAAGCAAATTGTTCGGGAGATGGGGCACTGCCCTACTTACAGGATTGGCGGCGGCAGCGATGCTAGGAAACAGCATCGAGTCGAGAGCCGCGATCAACTCTTATTATGTGGGGTCTCAGTGGCGAGGTCTCCAGCAGGGTGCGGTCGGAATGCGGATGCTCAACGTCAATGTCGTTCAGCTGCGCGGAACAGGCGCCATAGGGATCGTCACGACGGACGGCCAGAATCTTGTAGTGCAGATCGAGGAAGGCACTGGAGGCATCGTCACTATGCGTGGTCTGGGTCAGTACAGTGGGTTCGCGATTGCAGGGCAGGTGCCTGCGCCGCCTCCTGGCTTCGGCGGCCCGTCCGCTCCCATCACCACAGGCAAGTTCACTGCTCGCGGAGTTCCCGCCTTGAGGGATGACGCGGGATCGATCGGACTTGTTCGGCTCTATCCCCCGGACCCCTACCTGCCACCAGATCCTTACTTCCCGGCTGGCTCAAGCTTCGGCACGTTCACAAGCCGATCAGGCTTTGTCGGAAGAGCGATTTTGGAGCACAACCCGCCGCCCAGTGATCACAATCCTCCTGACGATCGGCCCTCGCCTCTCCTCACCGGTAAGATCACGTTCGGCGATCAGGTCTACCAATTCGTGGGAACGGAGTCGAATCACCCGAATGCGGACGGCAGTTTCAACTTCGATCTGATCTGCATCAACACCCACCTCGGCGCCATAATCCCCTGCGTCCGGGTGGCAGGCCGCAGTGCGCCGTTGACCGAGCGAGCTCCTGCCAGGGTGTCCGGATTCTACATTATGGAAAGCTCGAAGGGCATAATGGATCAGGGAAGCCTCGAACTTCTGCCCGCCGTCTGAAAAGTCGTGCCTCACAAATGACGCGTGTGGGGAAGAGCCGGAACTCTTCCCCACACGCGTTTTTCACACCATTTACCACGTTGACATCAACTAAGTAACTTTCGAAGTACGATACGCTCTAATGCTTTGGCTGCCTGCGAATTCTTGGCAGGCGTTTTCTTGGGCTGTATTGAATAGTGAGGCACTATCGTTTTACTGGAATCGGGGAAGCAGCGACGATGACAACTCCCAATTTTAAGGCTTCTGCAACGCGTGTCGGACTATGGTGCGCATTAATTGCGTCCATATGCTCCAGCGCAGCAATCGCCAAGCCGCCTGCCGGCAGAAGCCTCGTTGCTGTTGTGACGGAGCTGAAGGCTTCGCCGTCCAGCATTGTACTAAAAGGGCCTTACGCGGAATCACGCCTGCTCATTGACGGTCTCTTTAGTAAGGGCGAACGCCGTGACGTCGGCGCGGCTGCAAAAATCCGCATCGTCAACACTAAGATCGCGGAGATCGACGAGAGCGGAGTGGTTCGCGGCAAGCACAACGGGACAACCACGCTGAACGCCTCACTGCACGGACATTCGGTTCAAGTTCCCATCGCCGTCAGCGGCATGGAGAGGGCTCCAGCCCCACGTTTTCTCGCCGATGTGGAGCCGATTCTGACGAAGGCTGGCTGCAGCTCTGGTGCCTGCCACGGCGCGGCCTCCGGCAAAGGCGGCTTCAAGCTCTCCCTGCTTGGCTACGACCCTGACAGCGACTACACTGCCATCGCTCGTCAAAAAATGGCCGGACGCATTGCCCCTGCCCAGCCTGACCAAAGCCTGCTGCTCCTGAAGCCCACGCTCAAAGTTGTGCATCGCGGCGGACTGAGGTTTCGAGTTGGTTCCCCCGAGTATCGGCTGCTTCACGACTGGATCGCGGCTGGATCTCCAGCGCCGCATCCTAAGGAGCCAGCCGTCATCGCCCTGGAGACTTTTCCCGCCGTGCGAATTATGGCAGTCAATCAGACCCAGCGTTTCCGAGTGACCGCCCGTTATGCAGGCGGGGCTACTCGCGACGTCACCGCGGAAACAGTATTTACAGCAAGCGACGAGACGGTGGCTAAAGTGTCTCCGGACGGCGAAGCGAAAGTGACTGGGCCAGGCGAGGGAGCCGTCGTGATTCGGTATCAGGGTCTGGTCGGCACCGCCCGAATCGTCTCGCCCTACGCCGCCCCCTACTCCATCCCCTCTTCTGCATCCGATGCAGCCGTGCAAAAGACGGACGCCCTGGGGCTTCGAAAGCTCGCCGAGCTTGGCCTCACCGCATCGCCGCACAGCAGCGACTCCGACTTTCTCCGCCGCGCCTCCCTCGATGTCATCGGACAGCTGCCGACGCCGCAGGAGACGCGGGCTTTTCTCGCTGACCGTAGCCCGAACAAACGAGACAAGCTGATCGACAGTCTGCTGACTCGTCCCGAATATGTCGACTTCTGGACGCTCAAATGGGCCGACATCCTGCGCTGCTCCCGCAAATTTCTTTCCGACAAAGGGATGTACTCGTACAATCTCTGGATCCGCAGAAGCGTGGAGCAGAACCGGCCGTGGAACGAGTTCGCTGGCGACCTCCTTTTGGCGCAAGGCAGCATCTTCAAGGAAGGGGCCGCGAACTACTACAAGGCGTCTGGCTCCCCCCAGGAGCTTGCGGAGAACACAGCTCAGGTCTTCCTCGGAGTTCGCATGCAGTGCGCCAAGTGCCACAACCATCCGTACGACCGATGGACACAGAACCAGTACTACGAAATGGCTGCGTTTTTCGCGCAGGTAAAGCGCAAGCCGGGCGAGCGAACCGATGAGCAGGTCGTCTACGCCTCCGACAAAGGGGAGATCGCGAACCCGCGGACAGGCATCACCATGCGGCCATGTGCCCTCGACGGCGCTCCTGTTCCGAAGGAGTTCGACGGGGACAGAAGGACTGTCCTGGTGAACTGGATGACCGCCCCGAAGAATCCATTCTTCGCGCATGTGCTGGTCAACCG
>JANXLO010000256.1 GCA_025355115.1 Chthonomonadaceae bacterium | reverse complement strand
TTGGCGATGCTCTGGTGGCCCGTGTCGAGTTCTGGTGCCGGGAGGGCACACTCGAGCTGCGGCATTGGCACTTCGAGCCCGGCGACCCAGGCCCGAAGTTCCTCTGCGCGTTGGAGCGTTCACTGCGAGAGTTCATGCACTACTGCTCGGCGACCAGGATCGTCGTGCAGGGCGACATCGACTCCATTATCCGCGATCTGGCTCATTCTCTCTCACCGCTTTGAGTTCTCCTGCTCCACCTCTATCTTCACCTGGTCTCGACGATCATTCTTCACTTCGAAGGGCAGGCAGATGTTTTGTCTCTTGTCCATCAGGGGCCGGACCTTCCAGTTCACCACCATGCTGGCGTCCTTCCAGCCGTCGCCCGGCCCGTCCCCCCTGTCTTCCGTTGAGATGTCGGCCTGGAAATACCGGATGTCCGTCAACGGGATCGGAGAAGCCTGCGCGGTCAGGAAGGCAAGAAACGCTGCGTTGGACGCCAATGCGGTCGTGTCATCGATGAAAAAGGCCTTCAGGAATGGGCGACCGGGCGCAAGCGAGCGATCTGTCATTGGCGACTGACCTGCTGGCGCAGGGTGATTTGCGAGCTCTCTGCTCAGGAAATCGGCGAGCTCCAGCCCCCCGACGGTTTCGAACTCGGAATAGCTGAAGCCTTCAGTATTCATGCCGTTCAAGCCGAGAATCTGCCGAGCGGTCAGCTCTCGTGCGCGCAGCAGATCCCCGACCTTCGGAACATGCTTTTGAACTTTCATTCGACGCGCGGTCTCCGCCAGCCAGCGGTCCGGCACCTCGTAACGCTGCTGCTCGAACCAGTCGCGCTTGCGAAACAGCACCGCGCCTCCGGGCCGCGTCCACCAGAGGTACCCCTCCCGCCAGCAGAGCCGATCTAGGGCGGCGGCTTCGGGAAGGTCTCGTGCATTCAGGGGAGGCTCCGGCGCCTCTTTTGAAACGGGATTCACAGGGCTACTGCGATAGAAGTCTGCCAGCACGACGACCCCGCTCGCTTCTGCCAGCTTCTGCAGTTGATCGATCCAGGAGGGCTGGCTCTGCGCCTTTTGCGTTGCTTCTATGGAGGGCAAAGCGAGGCTGCGCGCCATCGGGCCACGGGAGTACGGGTTGCCTTGTGGGCCAAGCGCCCATATTCCGTGGGTGTCGATGTCGGCGAAGAGGAATCCCATCATCGAGGATTTGCCGTACGCATAGATCGAGGGGATCAGTTTGCCGCCGCAGTTGTGCAGGGCAAACTGAATTCCCCGCTGTGCGTAGTCCTGTGCGCTCTCCCCCGGAGGCGAGCCCGCTCCTCCACGAAAGCGCGCTGCGCGTTCGGCACTTCTCTTGTAGAGTTCGCCGACGGGCTCGGCGAGCTGCGGACCGATCTCGGCTGCCGAAAAGTTCAGCACTCGCCGGTCGAAGAGCGCCGAACGCTGCTCCGGCGAAAGGGCAGCGTACACCACGGTGGCCGCGCGGTCTCCCGGATCCGCCAGAGACTTGCGGATGGGATCCTCTTTGGGGCGCTTCTCCAGCTGATCCGGGGTTTCGGACAGCGCCTTCACCTGTTCATCGAGTTTGGCGATGAGACGGGCGGCTGTAGCTCTGGAGAGCGACTGCTCATACTCGGTGGACTGACGTGTTCGCACCAGTACGTAACGGTCCTTGCTGTCCGCTGTCCGCAGGTGGCGCCAGCTGTCATGAAAGAGCGCTGCAAGATCGTTAAGCGTCTCTTTGAGGGGTCTCGCCGGACAGAATAGGATGACCTTATCTTCCGCAATCGCTTTGTCCGCCTGCAGGTTCACTCCGGTCTTCGCAGAAAGTTGATCGATCAGTTCCCCGACCGCCAGCCCCGGGCAAGTCACTTTCACTCTCTTCGCAAATGCTGGGCTGCCGACAAGCCCTTCCGGCACCTCCACGGTCTTCGCCTGCTGCGCCAACGATGCTCTGCCGACCAGCATCAGACCGCAGAGACAGATCAGTCTCGCGCCTTTTCGCATGGCTCTCTCCTTTTACTTCGACTTTGCGTTGGAAGTTGGACGACAGGGGACAGTCAAACGTTACTTTTCGGCGCACAACCGGAAAGGCTTCAACAATCCGTTCGCCAACGAGAAGGCCGACAGACATGGCAAGGCTACCCGCATAAAGTAAACGAAGCGGTACTGATGGCGCGCACGCTTTGCGGAATATGCCAGTCGCTTCATCGGTCGATGGATGCCAGATCGGTTGCTCCACCTACGACAAGTTTGGCTCCCGTCAAATGGTCTCCCCGTCAGACGGTTTCGATGATTTCGACGTTGGCGCGGGGGACGGTTACGGTGCGTCCGTCTTCGAGTTTGGCTTCGAGGACGCGTACCATGGTCTCGGATTCGACCTTCTGGAGTTTCTCGGGGAGGCCGGTGACGGAGCCGAGGATCCCGAAGTAGGGCTCGCGGATGACGCGGATGGGGGTGCCGAGGATGAGCTGGCCGCCCTCCGCCGCGTCCTCGCCGCCGGTCGTCGCGGTGGGGTTGTCGGCCAGGGGGACGACGACCTCGGGGCGGATAACGCCTGCACGAATCTGGGTGGCTCCATTGATGGAGGCCGTTTTCCCCTGGAGTGACTGGAAGAGCTGGAACGTGCGCTTCGCCATGTCGATGGTGCCGAAGCCCTCGGTCACCATCAGCGTGAAGGCGATGGGCTCCTGCCCGGTGATCGCCACCCCGATGTCGTAGCCCGGCTGCTTCAGTGCCTCAGCCAGATAGTCCATCAGTTCGCGATCCACCACTCCGCCGCAGACGATGCCGATGATGCCCAGTTGCGCGGCCTTGCGCAGGGCCGCGCCCGAGACGTTGCTGCCGCCCACAACGATCTTGCCCGCATGAGCCGCCGTCAGCGTCGCGTCAGTGATCGGCTTGTCCGGCCCGTCCGTCACGACCACGATCTCGCCCAGCCGCTCACCGCCCACGCCGAAGATGCCCTGCACCAGCGCGCCCTCGCACCGCACGACAACGCCCTCGCCCGGCAGCACCTTCGCGATAGTGCCGCGTATGTAGGCGTCCTTCTCCACCGGAGTCGCCGCCTCGCGCACGCCGACATGGCCGGTTGCAGGGGAGATCAGCTCCACCTTGCCCGCGAAGGGCGAGCGGAACTCGCTGCGGAAGAACTTGCCGAACAGCCCCTTGGTCTCCGCGATGATCTCGTCCTTTTTGATTATATCGCCGATCTTGACCTTCAGCGCCCCGGCGACATCCCCCGCCTCGATGCCCATGCGCTCCGCGACCTTGATGGTCTGCATGAGGCCGGGCAGCTCCGTGCGGGCGATGACGGTCTGCGGCGTCACGATGTCGCCTTCGCGCACCAGAACCGTGCCTTTAAGGGGCAGGCGGCGCAGCTTTTCGATGGTGGTGCGGGAGCTGACTCTCAGTCCCGGTGTATATGCGGTTCCCAACGAGCGGGGTCTCCTGTTCTAAGGGTTTGTGATGATGAAAAAGGGAAACGTCCGGCCCTCTGTGCTTCTGCCGGAAGGAGGGTCGGACGCTTCTTGATTTATTGCTCAATGGATCGGAGCAGGACTCCATTCTGACAGGCTTGCGCCCTCCCTGTCAACGCTGTACACCGAAGCGGCTCAAGCCTTGGGGAGCTTCCAGGGCGCGCGGCGCTCACGGTCGCGCCATTTGTCCGCTTCGTGGTCTTTGACGAACTGCCACTTTGCCGGGTCCCATTTCAGGGTGCGGCCATGCCAGTAGGCCAGGTTGCCCAGATGACAGACGGTGACGGAGCGGGCACCGATCTCGACGTCGCAGATGGGCCGCTTGCGGGACTTGATGCAGTCGATCCAGTCCTGCTGATGGCTGTTGGATTTGTAGAGCGGCTTCTCCGACGCGCCGAGCGGATCGGTGACGATGTTCTCGGGCCAGCTTTTGAGCTGCCCGCGATCCACGTAGACGATGCCGCTCTCGCCGACGAAATGGACTCCGCCGCGCTCCATGCCGTCTGGGTCCATATGGCCGCCGTGGATCATCTCCACCCCGTTCGCATAGAGGTACCGGACGCCCTGCCCTGCCTTGGGATCTGCGGGCGGAATGATTTCCACTGGGCCGCTCTCGTCCATGCCGAGACCCCACTGCGCGATGTCGAAGTGGTGCGCGCCCCAGTCGGTCATCGCACCACCCGAGAACTCGCGATAGCTGCGCCAGTCCGGAAAATGGTTGTGGATGCCGCGCGGGCTGAGGATGGAGTTGTAGGGGCGATCGGGGGCCTGCCCGAGCCACATGTTCCAGTCGAGGCCCGGCTCGAGCGGCTCGGCGGGCAGATCGCAGGGACGGCTCGGGCCGCCGACGGCGACGAAGACCTGCTTCACCTTGCCGATGCGCCCGTTGCGGACGGCCTCGCAGGCGACTCTGAACTCCCTGGAGGAGCGCTGCTGGCTGCCGGTCTGGAAAACGCGCTTGTGCTTCCGAACGGCGTCGATCATCACTTTCGCCTCGGCGATGGTGAGCGTCAGCGGCTTTTCGCAGTAGACATCCTTGCCCGACTCGATGGCGGCGACGGCGGTGGCGCAGTGCCAGTGGTCCGGCGTGCCGATGAGGATGGCATCGATGTCCTTGCGGGCGACCAGCTCTCGGAAATCGACGTAGGCGGTGCAGCCCTTGTAGGTCTTGTCCGGCGAATACCAGTCGTCCACTATCTTCTTCGCGTTCTCGCGGCGGGTCGTGTCCACGTCGCAGACGGCGAGAACCTTCACATCGTCGTTGCGCACCAGCGCGTTCAGGTGACCGCGCGCCTGGTAGCCGACCCCGATGACGCCTATGGTTATGCGCGCGCTGGGTGCAGGAGTGCCCTGCTTTCTGCCCAGCGCAGAGGCGGGGACCACCATAGGGGCCGCCGCCATGGCAGCGGCCCCGGCAAGCAGTCCGCGCCGTGAGATCGTTTTCGTCATGCGAGCCTCCTCCGTTCCTGCGTCCATGGCTGGGTTCACAGGATTCGAATGTTGACGTTCCATTCGACATCCAACCTTAGAAACCCTTCCTCGAACAGGGACTACGACCCGCCTCCAATCCAATAGATCGTGAGGAACAAACTCCACAACAACACCGTCTTTTTGCGCAGAGGCAAAAACAGCCTCAACACCAGGGAGATTAAAAAATGCGTAACGCACAAAGCATAGTGTCCAGCAAAATCAAAGCCGGGGCGGCGGCCGTAGGCTTTGGGCTCCTTGCATTGGCTGGCCCACTCACCGCAACTGCACAGACGACCCATCATAGAAGCTGGATGCACCGTCATCCCACTGCAACCACGGCCGGAGCAGGCGTAGGAGCCTATGCACTCGCGAAGCACAGCAAGCATGGCGTCTTCCATCGGCATCCTGTGCTGACGGGAATCGGCGCGGCTGCCGTCGCGCATCACTACGCTAAGAAGCACAGAAACTAAGAGAAGAGCATCTAGTCGCGCAACTACTTTTAACTGCCATGATTGTGGGACTGAAGTAGAGCGCCGTGGCAAACGATTGCTGCGAATAGTGCGGCTAATGATGGATACGAGGGGCAAGCAGCCCCTCGTATCCATTTTTTGTGTTCTATGGGCAGGAATCCAATAGCGTTTTGTCGAACGTACAGGCATCATTTTCCAGGAATAGGCTGCTCATGAAACGACCGTTCTTCTATCTATGCGTGTGCCTGCTGATGACTTTGGCAAGCACAGGTTTCTCGCAGACGTTTACGCTCTACAGTGGGGCGTCCGGTGTCGCGCTCGACGACCCGAGCTGGGGCTGGAGCTACTTATCTCTCGGAGGAGCCGCTCTGAAAACAGTGAGCGGCGGGGTGACCACACTGGACTCGACGTCAAGCGACGGCATCTCCGCTGGCTTCTCACTTATCACTTCCGCCCGAAGCGCGTCGTTCGTGCTGGACCAAGGGCGAGGATATACGGTTGGGTTTGACATACAAGTTAATTCCGAGAACCACTCAAATCCAAATGCCGACAAAAATGCGGACAATCTGGCGGACAGGTCGGGCGTCAGCCTTATAGTCCTCGGCAGCGACAACCGGGGCGTGGAGCTGGCCTTCTGGCAGGATGAGATATGGGCGCAACAAGCCAACCCTCTCTTTATCCACAACACGGCCATGGAGCGGGTGCAGAGAACTGCTCTCACCAGCTTGCTTGCTCACTACGATCTTCAGGTGCAGGATAACGGCTATGTGCTCCGCA
>JANXLO010000214.1 GCA_025355115.1 Chthonomonadaceae bacterium | reverse complement strand
GGCACCGCGCCATCGATTGCGCCCGCGATCTCCTTGCTCTCCAGACCCACCAGCCCGTTCGTCCCGCTGCCGCCCAGAACCGAGCCGTCGTCGGAGAGCAGAACAGGCTTGGACGGGTCGGCAGGCTCATCGCGGACGCGGATGGAGAGGCGGGACTCATTGAGGGCAGTCATGCCGCGATCCACCGTGTACACGACGCTCTGCCAATCGGGATGCTGATAGGCGGGGCCGACGCTGTAATATTTGTGCCCCTCACTTAGCACATTGACCGACGCATCTACCTGAAGGCCCGCTTTGTGGCCCTCTTCGACAAACGCCGCCAGTACATCGAAATCTGGCACCGGGTGCCCCTGCCACTCGCGCATGTGCGGAGCGAGCTTGCTATTGTAGAGCACCAGGCCCGAAATCGTCTTCACGTCGACCACGATGGTGTTGACGTGTGCGGCCTTGCAGTTTCGGACGATTTCCTGCACACCGGCGCGAGTCGTGGTGTAGTCTACGACGACCTTTTTGTCGCCCTCTCTGTGCGTTCGGGTGATATTGGCGGTGCCGTCGACCCACATCAGCCGCCCCTGCCCGCCCACTCCCGCGCTCAAGTCACGGGCAATGTCGGGAGGATTTGCGAAGGCAAAGGGAGCGCAAAGAAACAAGCCGAGTCCGGCCGATAACGTAAGGAATTTCTTCATGTCAGGAAACTCAAAGATTCTCATCGTAGATGTTCTTGGACATCACGGGAAACGTGCGCTCGCCGTAGACGGGCGAGATATGCGCCTGATTCGTGCGATACTCTTCGTCGATAATGAACGTGAACGCGTCGGTCAGTCGGCAGAACTTCTTGAGCTCCGCCACCTCCTCCGGCGACTCCGGCACGATGCGCAGCACCAAAGCGATGCGGCGGCCCTCTTCATCCGTAATCGTCGGCTCGCCCGGTCGCATCCCCTCGAATTCCGCTTTCATCGTTCTCTCCTCGACTGAAGGTCACCCTCTGTCGTTGTGTGTTGCAGAAATATGTCGCAGCCTTCGTTGCTACAAATCATTGTCCGCCATGCTTCAAAGCGGGTCCACCGTTACCATTCCACCTTCAGTAAACTGCACGAGCAGTTCGCTTGAATACATCATTGAAGTCCCATGGTCGCCACGGCGTCTGGAGGCAATGTCAGGTAATCAGTGTATCCTGCATCGACAACAAACTCGATGGATACCAATCGTTGACTCGAGAGTTTAAAAGCAACCGGAAGCAATGCATGACGTCCAGAGACCGGGCCAGTCATCATGGAGCTGTTCGCTCCAAGCCACCGCAGAATGACACAGCGTTTTTATAGCCGATGCGAAGAGCGTACAGTTTGGAGCCTGGGTGACGAGCTTGTAGTTTCAGCGAAGAAGCGATCCCTTTTTCATCAATTTCATAATCGCCGCTGTCGACATCCATCACAACCAACTTCCCGATATTTTCGGGGGTTTCGATCTGCTCGCGCAGTTGCATATAGAGTTTTTGCGCCTATTCTCCAGTTCCTATCCAGTCGGGGATGTGCGTGAATCGGTCATGGTCGTTTCTCCGTCTCAAAGAAAGCATGAGGGCTGATGCCTTATGAAATCTAGTTCATTTCATTATACACCAATCGTCCGTGCAGAGTCATTGAACTTATGGAGGATGGGAATGGTTTGCCCCCTCCACTTTTAGCAGCGAAGGGGGCGATGGAAGGTGATGCGGGAGGCTACGGGGTCATGACTACCTTGACGCAGTCGTCCGTCTTGCTTTTGAACATCGCGTAGGCTGCTGGGGCGTCTGCAAGTGGGACGCGGTGGGTGATGATCATGGAAGGGTCGATCTGGCCCATTTCGATGCTATCCATGAGTCGCGGCAGATAGCGATGCACATGAGTCTGGCCCATCTTGAAGGTCAGGCTCTTCGCGTGTGCCGCGCCTATGGGCAGCATGTTCAGCAGGCCGCCATAGACGCCGGGAATGGAGACAGTACCACCCTTGCGGCAGGACATGATGGCCTGACGAAGCACGTGCGGCCTGTCGGTGCCGATGCGGGCCATCTGCATGCCCTTGTCGTAGATGTTATCGAGGCTAAACCCGTGAGCCTCCATCCCGACGGCATCGATGCAGGAGTCCGGCCCGCGTCCGCCCGTCATCTCCTTAAGCGTGTCGCCGACGTCCACCTGCTCGTAGTTGATGATCTCCGCGCCACCAAATTGCTGCGCCATCTGCAGCCGCTCGGGGTAGCGATCCACGGCGATGACCCGCTCTGCGCCAAGCATGTAGGCGCTTCGGATCGCGAACTGCCCGACGGGACCGCAGCCCCAGACCGCTACGGTGTCCCCCGGCTGAATGTTGCAGTTTTCCGCCGCCTGATAGCCCGTTGGGAAGATGTCGGTCAGGAAGAGCACCTGATCGTCCCTCAGCCCCTCCGGCACTTTGTAGGGGCCGACGTCGGCGAAGGGAACCCGCACATACTCCGCCTGCCCGCCCGCGTAGCCGCCCAGCAGATGGCTGAACCCGAACAGGCCAGAGGGTGTGAAGCCGTACATCTTTTCAGCCATGCCTGCATTAGGATTGGAGTTGTCGCACAGCGACCACATGGTCTTCTGGCAGAAGAAGCAGTTCCCGCAGGCGATGGTGAACGGTACTACTACGCGGTCGCCCTTCTGTAGGTTTTTGACCGCTGACCCAAGCTCGACCACCTCTCCCATGAACTCGTGGCCAAGAATGTCCCCTTCCATAAGCGTCGGAATGAAGGCGTTATAGAGATGCAGGTCGGAGCCGCAGATCGCCGTGGCAGTCACCTTGATGATGGCGTCGCGGGGGTTGAGAATCTTGGGGTCGGGAACGTTGTCGATGCGGACATCGTTCCTGCCGTGCCAACAGAGTGCTTTCATTGTATTCTCCCCTGAAATGTCTAGCCGTGTGACTGCCCGTCGATGGTCGGAATCTCCCCTGTCTCGAGGAGGCGCTTGAGGCGGCGCAAATCGTCCGTTATCTGCTGCGAAGGCTCCTCGCCGAATAGCTTGGCGATCGTCGCGCCGATGACTCCGCCCGGCGGATAGTACTGAAGCGTGACGTGTACTTCGCAGCCTCGCCCGCCGGGGGCCTGCACAAAGCGCACCGACCCGGCATTCTCGATGTCGGAGCCCTCCATGGATCGCCAGGCGATCCGTGAGTTAGGCTCATCGACGATGATCTCTGCATCCCAGGAGACCTCTTTGCCGGTGGGCCCCTTCGCCACCCAGTGCGATGTCTTCGGGCCGGTAGCGGTCACCGCGATGAGATGATCCATAAAGCGGGGCAGATTGGTCAGGTTATGCCAGAACTTATAGACCTCTCCAGGGGATTTGCCGATCGTGATGGCCTTCTCGACATGGATTCCGCTCGTTTCGGCTGAGTTGGCATGGTCTGCCGTGTTGACCTTCAGGCTGCTGTAGACGGAGCAGTGTCCGGTCGCGCCGCGATGGAGGAGCGCGCCTCCGATGGCAGCGAGAGCGATCCCCCCTACCGAGCGGCGAGACAGCCCGTAGAGGGCGAGGGTGCTGCCGCTAGCCACGGAGAGCAGACGCTCCATATTGCCGACGTTCGTGCCCCTGCTTTCGCCGCTAGCAGCGGGCTTGGGAGTTTCGATGCGTGTGGAGTGCTCGGCTGTGCCTGCCAGCTGCCTCTTCTCCGGGTTGATAAGAGTGTCCGACATAGTGTTCATTCTCCATCCAGACGGCTTCGCGACTGCGTGCTCGGTAACCCGCCTTCATGGGCGGTATACATCGGGAGAAGTAGGGAGACGTCTGGAGCGAAATGGTGCTGCAAAAAGTGGTATTCATAACGCAGAAAGGTCACCCACAGAGCTGTGAGAGACCTTTCTGGCCATTGGAGGAAGTCAGGTCAGAGAACTGGCCGTCCCGTCTTGTCATCGATGCGATCACCAGTCACGGTATCCGCAACCTTCTCGGTGATTCCACGCGTATCAGGTGCGCCGTCCATGGTGCGCCCGCCCGTCTGAATTCCGCCACGCTCGGCGCCAGTGGCCTGGTCCCACGCATAGCGAACTGCATTGGAGAATTTGCTCCAGGTGCCGGGCTGCTTGGCTTCCCAGTCGCGCTGAATGTCGCTCTGCGCCGAAGCCCAGTCCCTCCCGCGGTAACGGGGGTCGTTTGCGAGGCCGTAGCCGTGCTGGTAGGCCGGAGCAAACTGCTCGTAGTTCATGCCGCTGCTGCCGTAGGTTCGATTGTAGTTGCTGCGGAAGTCGCTCTCGTGGTCCATAAACGTGCCAGTCCGGGGACTGTGCTGAGCGCCAAGCTGCTCGACTTGAACATCCGTCCGGCGTACGGTGTCCTGCACTGTCTCAGTGCGATCCGAAGCAGTCTTGCCTACGACGACCTCTTCGACCACGCGAGCCTGCTTGGAGATGACCGCCTGCTCGGACATCTCGCGAAGCTCGAAATTCTCCTCCTTGAATGCGGTGGCGTCGGCTCCAGTGAGGGGACGGTTCACGGGATGGCGCTCCACACTCACATGCTCTTCATGCAGCTGCACCTGCTCCTGAACGGGCGTCTCGGTCACATGGCTGTAGACGCGCACGCCGCCGGTCTCAACCGCGCGCTTGCCGACCTGAAGCTCCTCTTCGA
>JANXLO010000205.1 GCA_025355115.1 Chthonomonadaceae bacterium | reverse complement strand
GTCTGCTCATCAAAGACCCCGCCTATCCCCACGCCGCCTGGATGCAGGCCGGGCTGATGCGCTCGCTCCATGGCGACCACGATCCCCGCATTCTCCCCGCCTACGACGCCGCGCTTGAAGCGGACCCGGCAAACCTGTACGCTCTCAGCGAACGCGCCGACGTGCTCCGCGCCCAGGGACGCCATGCGGAAGCACAGGCCATCTACGCCCATATCTGTTCACCCGGATGCTGCGATGACGAGGCGCTGCGCGTCGAAGCGACATTTCAGCTCGGCTGCGTGGCCCTCGTTCTCGGCGCGCCGCACGAGGCGCGAGAAGCATTCAAGGCCGTCCTCGCCGTCGCGCCAGACTACCCCGAGGCCCTTGCGATGTATGAGCTAGTCGCCGACTGATGACGGGCAGACGGCTACTTCGGCTGGCTGAGCGTCGGGTCCTTGAGATAGTCAGTGCGATACTTCAGACCGGCGATGATCTCTTTCTCAAATGGAGCCACATCGGCAAGCCGAGTCAGGTTGTGCGCGGTCATCACCTTCGTCAAAACGTCGGCGAACGGAGCGATGCTCCCGCGGTTCACTTTGCGATCGAACAGCGTCGCGATGCCCGCTTCCGACTTGAGCACATCGGAGACTTTGCCCGTGAGGGCCATTCCGCCGACCACAATGTTGAAGGCATCTTCCGACGGCCAGTAGTGAGCCTTCGCCACCCTGATCTGCGCCGCCCGAAACGACGTGCTATGGCGTCCCGCTCTCTGAAACACCGCCGCCAGCCTCTTATCCTCGACGGTCCTGCGCACCGCGTCCGCCCCGCTGAGCTCCGCACCGGTCGTTGGATCCACCACTGTGAAAATCCCCTCCGGCGACACATCGATTCCAAAGTAGTGAAAGTCGTGCCCAAAATCGCCCGGACGGTCGTTCTTCTCGCTTTGCAGGACCTCGGACAGGGAGTGCTTGCCGTCATCCAGCGTGATGAACTGAATGAAGCCCACGGAGACGTAGCCCGTATCGTAGGTGTTGACGCTTTCGAAGCCGCCCTCCAGCTTTGAGACCGACAGCGCGATCCGCTGCTCCGAGGGGTTCAGGCCAGCGGCCACGAACAGCGCGTCCACTTCAGAGGCGGGCAGATCCTTCAGGCCGGGGCCGTAGGCGACCGTGCCCTGCGGGAAGCGGTAGTAGGCGAAGCCGGGCGGCAGCGCGATATGGCTGGGATAGGGAAAAGCCTCGTTGTCCGCGAAGGTGACTGTGGTGAGCAGCGGCGCCACCGCGGAGGCAAGCGGGGGAGGGTTGCCGGCGGCGGAGAGCAGTTCAGGCGGGATCGGGCCGGGAAAAGGAGGCGCGGCAGGCGTCTTGATGTCCTTAGCTGCGCTGGGCGGATCAGGCTTCGTGTTTCCCAACAGCGCCTGTGGTGAGGCGGGATCCGACGGTGGCTTCGTCAGCATGCCGTTCGCGGAGTCGGCGTTCTGCTGCGCCTGCCAGCGATCGAACGCGATCTTCGACCGCACCCAGGTTTTCCAGACTTCCGTCTGCGGCGCGGCAGAGGCGGTCGCTTCCTGCGTGGGCGGAGCGGACGCGGCTCCCACCGCTATCTGATACTTCAAAAGCCACGTCGAGCCTTCAGGCGTCAGCCGGACCTGCCAGGGGCCGCGCTGTGCGGCCTCCGGCAGCGCCCCGACCCGCACGCGGCCCGGCTCATTCCAGAACGCCACCAGCCGCGCTCGCTCCTCCGCAGAGAACAGCCCCTCCGCCCGAGCCGACATCGCGCACATGAGCATCCCCAGGATGATCGCTGTTCTCATCTTCAGACCCTTCCTCCAACGCCGTCTATTTGCCTTCGATCGTGTCGGCGGCGTCGGTCGCGGCGTCGCGGACATCGCTGCTCTTGGTCGCCATAGCGAGACTGCGCAGACTGGAGACTGCGCCGGTGGCTTTCCTGTCTCGCAAAGCATGAGCCGCTGCAACCTGCAGCACGGGCTTATCCTCGCGCAGCAGATTCATGAGTGCAGTGTTCACGCTCGGGTCGTTCAGGGCAATTTCCGCCAGGGAGTTCACGGCACTCGTTCGAATGCGAATGGGGTGAGTGAGGCCCGTAGCGGAGATGAGCACAGGCGCGACGGCATCGGATTTCGTTCGGCCCATCGTCGCGACAACATTGGCGGCCAGACGGTCGTTCGCGGACGAGGATGCAAGCTGGTGCTTGAACACGTC
>JANXLO010000200.1 GCA_025355115.1 Chthonomonadaceae bacterium | reverse complement strand
AGTTGAACTTGCCGAGCAGAGCGACCGAACGGCGCAGGCGGAGAAGCAGAAAAAGGATCAGGCGGGACGTGGCAACACAGCGAAAGCTGCAAGCTGAACTATTCCTAATTGCTAACCCTCTCCTCTACAGCCCCCTGCGCGCTCAGCCCTGTGCTATAATGAAGGCGAGCTAAAATTACGGGCCGTGCCTCAAAGCACGGCCCGATTTGACGAGAGCGAGGACGACGTTGGAAGGCAAACTGAAGATCGGCATCCCCAAGGGGAGCCTGCAGGAAGCGACATTTGCTCTGTTCAAGAAGGCAGGGTACGAGTTCCGTATGAGCAGCGGCCGGTCGTATCATCCCAGCGTGGACGATCCGGAACTGGAGCCGCTTCTGCTGCGCCCTCAGGAGATTCCGCGCTACATCGAACAGGGCATACTGGACGCGGGACTGACCGGCAAGGACTGGATCGAGGACAACGGCTCGGATGTTCTTGAAGTCGCGGAGCTTGGCTATTCGAAGGCGACTTTGAATCCGATCCGGGTCGTTCTGGCCGCACTTAACGGCTCGTCCATCAACTCCGTCCGCGACCTTGAGGGCAAGCGGATCGCCACAGAGTATGTCCGCCTCACCGAGCGCTACCTTAAGCAGCACGACGTCAAGGCTGATGTGGAATTCTCGTGGGGAGCCTGCGAGGTCAAGGTGCCCGAGCTTGTAGAAGCTATCGTCGTCAACACCGAGACGGGGAGCAGCCTTCGCGCCCACAACCTCAAAATCGTAGACACCATCCTCACCTCCACCACCCGCTTCGCGGCCAATCGACTTGCCTGGGAGGATAGCTGGAAGCGGGCGAAAATAGAGAACCTCTCCATGCTCCTGCGCGGCGCACTGAACGCCGAACTGCTGGTCGGGCTAAAGATGAATCTGCACCGCGACTGCCTTGTAGCGGTCACAGACCTGCTCACCGCACTGAAGACCCCGACCATCTCCCCGCTCGCCGACCCCTCCTGGCTCGCCCTTGAGATCATCACCGAGCAGAGCAACGTGCGCGACCTTCTGCCCCAATTGAAGCGTGCCGGAGCCGAAGGAATCGTCGAGTATCCGCTGAACAAGGTCGTCTACTGATCGGCGTCATCACGGCCCGATGACGCAGGAAAAGTAATGGGATTTGGCGAAGCAGTATCCCGAACCCGGCGGCCTGAGCTGCCTGGGGACATCTCGCCCCTACTATGACCAAGAGTTCATGGAGGAGCTATTTTGAAGGAGAGAAACTTCCGATGTCAGATACGGTTCGAGTGGGAATTATCGGCTGCGGCGGAATCGCCAACGGCAAGCATATGCCGAGCCTCGCACGGCTAAGCAATGTGGAGATGGTCGCGTTCTGCGACATCATCGCGGAGCAGGCGGACAAAGCGGCCGCAAAATATGGCTCTCCAGGCGCGAAAGTCTACACGGATTACCAGAAGCTTCTGGCGGACAAGTCTATTGACGTAGTGCATGTCTGTACGCCAAATATCTCTCATGCGGAGATCGCGATTGCCGGCCTCGAAGCGGGCAAGCACGTTATGTGTGAGAAGCCGATGGCGAAGACAGCAGAGGGCGCGAGGCGCATGGTCGCCGCGGCCAAGAGCAGCGGTAAGAAGCTGACGATCGGCTACCAGAGCCGCCATCGCAGCGACAGCCAGTATCTCCATCAGGCGATTCGCGAAGGCAAGCTCGGGGAGATCTACTACGCGAAAGCGCACGCGATCCGCCGTCGTGCCGTCCCCACCTGGGGCGTGTTTCTGGATGAGGAGAAGCAGGGGGGCGGGCCGCTTATCGACATCGGAACCCATGCGCTCGACCTGACGCTCTGGCTCATGGACAACTACAAGCCGAAAATGGTCGTTGGGAACGTCTACCACAAGCTCTCTCAGCGAGAGAACGCGGCCAACGCCTGGGGGCCCTGGGATCCAAAGAAGTTCACAGTCGAGGACAGCGCATTCGGCTTCATCACGATGCACAACGGCGCGACCATCACCCTGGAGGCGAGCTGGGCTCTGAACACGCTCCAGGTTGACGAAGCGAAATGCACCCTCTGCGGAACCGAAGGCGGCGCGGACATGATCGGCGGTCTACGGATGAACGGCGAGAACTATAGCCGTCTCTACGAGACCAAGGTCGATCTCGGCGCTGGCGGCGCGGCCTTCTACGAGGGCAAGACTGAGACGGACGCCGACCGCGAAGCGCGGCTCTGGATCGAAGCCATCGTCAACGACACCGACCCGGTCGTCCTGCCTGAGCAAGCCTGCGTAGTCTCTGAAATCCTGGAGGCCATCTACAGCTCCGCAGCTTCCGGCAAACCCGTCTACTTCGAGTAGACATTATCTGCAGGCGTACGGCTCATTACAAAAGTTATCACACATCGCCCGGGAGATTGGCGTAAAGCCTTGAATCCCCAAATAGCCCTTCGCGCAGAAATGCACGAAGGGCTGATTCTTGTGGCTCTATATCCTTAGAGTGGGCGGTGGAATGGAGTCACGGAGGATTGGAGGCAGGACGGTGTGTCAGGACCGCGAAGCGTCAGCACAACGGAGTGTCATCACGGCGGAGTGTTGACGCTTCCCCGTGCTGACGCTTCGCCAAGCCGAACTCCGCCGTACTCATGCTCCACCGTTGACAACTAGGCCGCTCTATGACTCCGCCGTACATACGCTCGTCCGGCCCTTCACACCACGCGACCGATTCACCTAGACACCTCTGAAGAAAAATGGATAACGGAAGACATCGCTGTGGCGCGTCGACTTGTTTTATTTCAAAGCGTCGATGAATTGAAGGGGATCGTCGGTTAAGTCGGCTGGCTCGGGAATGTAGTTGTCGGGGGTGATGGCGGCGTAAATTGCGTTGGGATGGCCGCTGCGGTAAGCCCAGCCCTGATCGCCGTAGCTCCAGTGCCAGTACTCGCTCGGGTAGTTGGTAATCCCGGTGGGGAGAAGCGCGTCGGCAAGGATTTGGCGCGTCCTGCGGGCTTCATCCGACAGGCCAGGGGCGTCGAATGCGTAGCCTTTGGAGTCGTAGGGAACGTAGGGGGAGAGGTGGTCGAGAAGCTTGCCGTCAGGGTCGGCGAGCATCAGGTCGACTGCCGCGCCGGTGGAGTGTGGCGGGGGCACCCGGTCGTTCTGCGGAGCCGTGAAACGGTTGACGACGCGGCGCAGGGTGACGTCCGACCAGTCCGGGTGCAGCGCCTTGAACCGGTTCCAGACCGTCAGGTACATTCTGCGCTGGATGTGCGGCGGGCGCCAGCCCTCCACAATCGCCAG
>JANXLO010000121.1 GCA_025355115.1 Chthonomonadaceae bacterium | reverse complement strand
GCCGCCATCATTCTGGCAGCGGGCAGATCCACCCGCATGAAATCGAAGCTGCCGAAAATGCTGCACCCGCTCTGCGGGCTACCGCTTACCAGTCATGTGATTCGGGCCTGCCGGGAAGCTGGCATCGAGCGAATTGTAGTGGTCGTCGGCCATGAAGCGGACGCCGTGCGAACAGGGTTGGGATCGGATGTCGAATATGCGACACAGACAGAGCAGAGAGGCACAGGAGATGCCGTCCGCGCCGCGATCCCCCTTTTAAAGGACTGGCCCGGGGCCATTGCGGTCCTGGCGGGCGATGTTCCTTTGCTCACTCCGGGTTCACTTCGTAGCCTCATCGACGGCAGGCAGGCGTCTGGAGCGGATGCATCTCTGCTGACCGCTACACTGCCGGATCCTACTGGCTACGGTAGAATTCTGCGCAACGTCGACGGTCAAGTCGTGGGCATCGTCGAGGAGCGGGATGCGACCGAAGCTCAGAAGCGGATCACCGAGTGGAATCCCTCTCTCTACGCTTTTCAGGCGTCAGCGCTGTGGGCTGCACTGGAGCAGCTTCGCCCGAACAATTCACAGGGTGAGTTCTACCTCACAGACACGATTGGCCTTATCGCAGCAGGCGGAGGCGAGATTGTCGGAGTGCCGCTTCGAGATCACCGCGAAGCTCTGGGCGTCAACAATCGGGCGGAGCTGGCGCAGGCAGGGGCGATCGTGCAGAGTCGCATTCTGCATGCCCTCATGCTCGCAGGCGTGACAGTCACCGACCCGGCGAACACCTATGTCGAGGTCGGCGTGGAGGTGGGCCAGGACAGCACACTGGAGCCGAGCACTTTTCTCTACAGCGGTACCCGGATTGGCCAAAACTGCGTCATCGGGCCAATGACTCGGATAGCCGATAGTGTTCTCGCGAACGACGTGCGTGTGCTCTCTTCGCAGGTTGTCGGCAGCGTGCTAGAGGAGGGAGTGAGAGTCGGCCCCTTTTCCAACATCCGCCCCGGCACCCGCCTGGGACGGGGAGTGAAGATCGGCGATTTCGTCGAGGTCAAAAACAGCGTTTTTGGCGACCGCGCTCAGGCGTCCCATCTCGCCTACATCGGCGATGCCGAGGTTGGAGCGGGCACGAACATCGGTGCGGGGACAATCACCTGCAACTACGACGGCTACAGCAAGCATCGAACTACTATCGGCAAAAATGCCTTCATCGGCTCCAATTCAACGCTGATTGCCCCCTTGACGATTGGGGATGGAGCCTTCGTCGCCGCTGGCTCAACCGTGCCGCGTGACGTCCCGAGCGATGCGCTTATGATTGCACGCTCGCTGCCTTCCCTGAAGGAGGGCTGGGCCGCCCGTTACCGCGCCAGAAACTCTCCTGCCCCGCCGCAGCGATCCGAGTCCGGATAGGCATCTGACGATGCTTCATTTCATGGCTTCAAGCAATGTCGAAGCCCGACTGCGTCAGAGAGCGAACTTGCAGCCCAAGCTCAGCTCGTGCAACGACTAATCCGCCTCCAGCGAAATGCGCCTCTTGACCGGGTGATAAAGGAGAGAACTATGCGAGGAGATCACGGCCTAAGAATTTTTACCGGCAACGCGAACCCTGCCCTCGCAGCAAGCATCGCCGCGGAGCTCCAGACCCCTCTCGGCGAAATCTGCGTCAAGCAGTTCGCCGACGGCGAGATATTCGTTAAAATCGAGGAGAGCGCGCGAGGCCAGGACATTTTTCTGGTGCAGCCCACCTGCTTCCCGGTGAACGATAATCTGATGGAGCTGCTCATCATGATCGACGCGTTTCGCCGTGCTTCCGCGCGCCGCATCACTGTTGTCCTGCCCTACTACGGTTATGCTCGGCAGGACAAGAAGATCAAGCCGCGTGAGCCTGTCACCGCTCGACTTGTCGCGAACTTGATCACCCAGGCAGGAGCAAGCCGTGTGCTCTGCCTGGATCTCCATGCAGGACAGATTCAAGGTTTTTTCGATCTGCCCGTGGATCATCTCTACGCGGGGCCGCTCATAGCCGAGCATCTCAAAGCGGAGGGGCTGTACGATGGCACCACAGTCGTCGTGTCGCCCGATGTGGGAGGAGTTGCCAGGGCTCGCGCACTCGCCGAGCACTTAAAAACCTCCATTGCAATCATCGCTAAACGCCGTCCGGAACCTAATCAAGTGGAGATCATGGAGATCATTGGCGACGTTTCGGGTAAAGTATGTATCATGGTGGATGACATGATCGATACTGGCGGCAGCATCGTGCAGGGAGCCGAGGCCCTGATGGACCGGGGAGCGATCGGCGTCCATGCCTGTTGCACCCACGCCATACTTTCGGGAAAGGCGGTCGAGCGTGTCCACTGCTCACCGTTACGTTCGCTGGTGGTGACCGATACGATCCCGTTACCGGAAACGAAACGCCACCCGAAGATCAAGGTAGTCTCCGTCGCTCCGCTCCTGGCGAATGCTATATTCCGCATTCACGAAGACAACTCCGTCAGTGAACTGTTCAGCCACTATGCGGATCACTGACAGTGAAAACCGCGCAGAAACGCCTCGCCGCTGCACAATCGCGGCGTATCGGAATGTTTATCAAGGGATCTAATAAAGGAGGAATGCAGTGAAGCTTGTGACAGGAATTTGCCTGCTCCTGCTGGGCTGTGCGCTATTGTTGGCAGGATGTGGCGGCGGTTCAGGAGGGGCGGGGCCAAGTGATCCAACCAGGACACAGGGCACCGTTAATTTCTCAATCGTCTGGCCCACGCCAACTCGCGTAATACCCGCCGGAGCACGAAGTTTGACCATTTCCATCTCTGAGGGCGGCCAGTTGCTGCAGCAGCAAACAGTCGCCCGCCCGCTGACCGGGAACACCAGCAACGTGGTGTTCCGCGCTCTCCCAGTCGGCCCTGCGACCATCACGATCAAAGCTTTTCCGAACGCAGACGGTACCGGGATCGTGCAGGGAATCGGCGTTCAGCAGGTGGCGATCATCGCGGGCCAGACACTCTCGACGATTGTCGACATTAACAGCACCATCGACCATCTGGATTTCAGCCCATCCAGCCTCGCCATAATCGTCGGTCAGACGCTGCCTGTGGTCGTGACTCCAAAAGATGTCAGATCGGAAGAGCGT
>JANXLO010000105.1 GCA_025355115.1 Chthonomonadaceae bacterium | reverse complement strand
CGTCAGCAAAGCGAGCGAATTGGCACATTTCTTGCACAGATGAGAGCAGAACACTGGGCGAGGAGACGTATGCGAAGGCCGTTCCCGAAACTCCGTATTCCAACTCGCTCGAAGGCAGCTCTGTGGTCGCTTGCCATAGGGGTGCTTGCGGCTTTCGTAGTCACAAAGTACGACGTCATCGAGCAGCACCTCCGACGAGACAAACGCTCCTGGATCCGCGAGAGCATTGCGACTCTGGACAACAGGGCGTACGACTGGCTGTTCGAGAATCGCAAAGCCGAACCGGCAGGCATTCCCGAAGTCGTAATGGTCGTCGTCAGCGACAATGCCGTCAAGAACATCACTGATACCTCTGATCCTTCGCATCGCTATGCGGATCTCTCTGGACGGCCCGCGAGCTTTCCTTTCCCGCGATCTCTCCATGCGCGGCTGATCAGGCGCCTGAAGGAGTACGGGGCCAAGGTCGTCGGAATGGACTTGACGTTCGCGGATGAGGGCGATCCTAAAGAGGACGCTGCGTTCGCCCAGGCGATGCATGACTGCGGGAACGTCGTCCTGGCCACCAGATTTACCTCGAGCCGAAACAGCAATTTCGACACGAACACGACCAGCGAAAGCTTTCCCGCGGCCCCTTTCCGCGACACAGCGGCAGGCTTCGCACCCGTGGATCTCCCGCTCGACACGCTCGATCCAATCTGCAGGCGGTTCGATCTCAGCGCAAGGCAGATGTCGTTGAGCGACATAGGCAAGGAGGAGGACTATCCATGCTTTGCGCCCCTCATTGCTGGGCTATACCGCGGCATCAAGCGCGAGCGTTTCCTGAATGATCTTGGCCGAGGCGTGTTCTCCGGACAGCCCATCCTCTTCTATCCGCCGGACATCAACTCCGGGACGGACGACCACAGCGCTCGAATCTGCTACGCGGGCTATCCAGGCTCGAGCATGCAGTCCTATGAGTACGATCAGGTGCTCGACGGCAAAGTGGATCCGAGGCAGTTCAAGGGCAAAATAGTACTGGTTGGCGTCACTTTGCCTGACCTCCACGATATCGTTCAGACCCCTCTAGCGGGCGAAAAAGAGACGGAGAAACTCGGCATCGAGCAGCAACAGGCCCGTCAGCGCTATGGGGTGGAAGTCCATGCCCATGTCATTCATACACTGCTCTCCGGGCACTACTATCGCTCATTCCCGGAGGGCAACCGCATCGCACTGATTTGGGTAGGCGCGCTGGTGATGTCGCTGATCACGCTTCGGCTTAGACCGCTCGTTGCTGTGCTGCCTCTGTTCTTGATTTTTCTGAGCGTTGGCACACTGATGGTCGTGGGCTTCAAGAGACACACTTTTCTGCCGCCGACCCAGCTTTTTCTGGCTACTGCGATCTCCTATGCAGGGCAGACAGTCTACTTCTATGCCGTTGAAAATCGGCGGGCCAATGAGACTCGGCGTCGCTTCGGTCGATATGTCGGCCCGGGCGTCCTGAATAAAGTGTTGGACCCGGATTTCGTGTTCGGCAGTGCAGAACAGCGCGTCGTCACAATTCTCTTTTCAGACGTGCAGGGTTTTACTACACTTGTGGAGAAGATGGAACCTGTCGAGGCGGTCACTTTGCTGAATCGCTATCTCGACACCATGGTGGGGATCATCTTCAAGTACGAAGGCACCCTCGACAAGATCATGGGCGATGGAATCATGGCCTACTTTGGAGCCCCGTACTCGGTTGAAGATCACGAGGAGAAAGCGGTCCTCGTCGCTCTCGAGATGCAGGAGGCGATGTTGCTGTGGCGCTCTGCAAGTGAAGAAGCTGGCGTGCCGCCGATGAAAATCCGCATCGGCATCCATACTGGGCAAGTAGTTGTCGGGGAGGTCGGGGCGGTCAATGTCCCTGAGCCTCAGGTCGGATATACGGTCATCGGGGACGCAGTCAATACCGCGGCCCGACTGGAACCGCTTAACAAAGAGTTCGGGACCGAAATTCTGATCAGTGAAGCCGTTAAGACGCGCCTCTCCCCGCATATTCGCACTGAATTCGTGGGAGAACTCGCGATTCGAGGCAGACAGGAGGGCATTCGTGCTTACAGTGTTACAGGTCGCGATGTCAGCGATACCAAAGTTGAGAAGGAGCGGCGACCTAGGGTACTCGGGAGTTAGTCACGCCCAGGGGCACCGCCAGTCTCGATGCAGTACATTGCGCAAACAGGTCAGTCGTGCCGGAGGCGCAGTACTTATTGCGCTGGCTAGCCTCATCTCATCTCAGCCGTCAGACGCTCAGCTGCGCGGCGAGTTGACTTCCCTCCTAAATTTAGTCAAATCTCGTCCCGTTTCCTCAGCGACCTACAACGATGCCAAGCTGAATCAGACTCTCAGCACAGGGGACGGGCTCCGCACCGGCAGCCGCAGCAAAGCGCAGGTGACATTCAGCGACAAAAGCCTACTTCGCGTCAACGAGTTGAGCGACGTGGTCGTTCGGCCTGGCTACGGCCAACGCGACGTCAATATCGATGCCGGGCGCGTCTACGGCGACCTGAAAGGACCAGGCCGATTTCGTGGACGGTACGCTGTGGCCGCCGTTCGCGGCACCAAGCTCGAGATGGAGATCCGCAAGGACGTCACCGTCGTG
>JANXLO010000099.1 GCA_025355115.1 Chthonomonadaceae bacterium | reverse complement strand
GCAGTCGTGTTTTGCCCAGGAGGGTCTTGACGGCCTCGAGCTCCTTTTCTCTGCCGATGAAGGACGTCACTTGCTGGGGCAGGTTGTTGGGCAGGTCAGGATTGTCCAGGGACTTGAGGGGCGCGAACTCGGAGGGCAGGTCAGGATGGAGCAGTTGAAAGACCGTCTCTGGACGGCCCAGATCGCGCAGGCGGTGTTCGCCGAGGGACTTGAGACCCGCACCGGTCGGCAGGGCATCGCGAGTGAGATCCTGCGCGACATCGGATAGTAGGGTCTGCCCGCCATGTCCCGCCGCAAGCAGGCGGGCGACGCGGTTGAGCGGCTGTCCGAAGTAGTCGCCCTCGCGCAACTCCGCCGTGCCGGTGTGCAGCGCCATGCGGACGTGCAGAGACAGGGCGTCGGGCCAGTGTTCCGCATGAAGGGCGACTTGGGCGTCTAGAGCGGCACGGAGAGCGTCCGGGGCAGTGGCAAAGGCGGCGCAGAAGGCGTCTCCGTTGGTTTTGAACACCGCGCCATCGTTGTCCTCAATGGCTTGCCGCAACAGGGCGTCGTGACGTGCCAGGGCAATACGCATCGGCTCCAGGTGTTCTTCCCAGAGCTTGGTGCTGCCTTCGATGTCAGTAAAAAGAAAAGTGATGGTTCCTGTGGGAAGAACGGGCATAGCAAAACTCCCGCGCAAGGTCTTAACGAGTGTACGCGTATAGGTTCACCGTCTTCACTAGAATCCCTGCACCAGTGCGAAGGTGAGGAATGGAATGGCTCTGTTTCTGTCATTTAAAACCCGATCAAGAGACTGCTTTTCAGCCCTAATGACGACTGATATCCTCATTTATCTGCCTAGTAACGCCGAAGCAATGCGATTAGCCATCGTCGGCGGCATCAACTCAATCTGCTCATATTCTCGATTTTTTAGTTTCAAAACACCGTACCTCAGGTGCTTCATTCGCTCATTGTAATCGGAGTTGGCCTTCGAGGCACAGTAGTGTCAAATGCCCTCAGAATATTCGGGCTTGGCCTCAACTGGCTAGATAAAGAATAGTAGCGGAAACGCCCCCATATAAGACCTGGAGGGAAGGGGACGGGGTCATGCTGCGGTCGAGCGAGATATTCCCCATTTGAATGACATTGGCTTCAATACCCGATTAGCCCAGGAATGCTTGCGGGTATAATGATTTCTGGAGCGCAATCCTGACACATTCTATGATGAAAAAAAGAGACTTCGCTGCCGCACGACGCAGCGCCTGCCATAGCAGCCCGGGAGTGTCCTATTTGCAACTACGAAATCACAGCATAGCGGCGATCTGGGGGATGGCAGCAGGTCTGCTGACGATGATTTGCGGCGCGGGAGTCGCTCGTCAGGCGGAGGGGCCGGAGGCACATTTGCGGCCTGCGCTGGAGAGCAATCGGGGGCCGTTCAAAGTCGCTTTCACGGCGGACGGTACACGGGCGGTCGTGACGGAGTTCGATGAGGGCGCATTGGCGATCATCGATCGGGCTTCTGGCCGAGTGCTGCATCATGTCCCGACAGGAGGGACGGAGCCTACCGGGGTCGCCGTCACGCCCAATGGCGTAACCGCCGTGGTGACGAACAGTCTGAGCGGCTCCGTCGCATTCATCGATTTGAAGAGTCTTGATGTCAAAACGCTTATGATGCGCGGCATGCCGTGGGACGTCGTGCTGTCACCGAACGGAGCGCGAGCCTATGTTTCTGTGAGCCAGCTCGACCGTGTCGCGGTGATAGATGTGGCGACGCGTACCATCCTCGGCACGATCCCGACGGGCCGACGACCAAGGGCACTGGCGATCACGCCGGACGGCGCAACTGTGGCGACGGCGAATATGACGGCGGGCTCCGTCAGCTATCTCGACACCGTTTCGATGCGTCAGACCGCGCAGGGGCCAACGCCCGCCGTGAACCTGCGTGGCATCGCGCTCTATCCGGATGGCCAGCGCGTCTTCGTCGTAGGTCAGCGGGCGCAGAACGAACGGCCCACCGAGACCGCCGTCGGCATATGGTCGAACCAAGCGTTCATTCAGGTGCCGGATGGCCCGCGAAACGGTGTTCAAAATCTCTGGCTCGATCTGATGGGGAAAGACGTCGCCGATCCTGATTCCGTCGCGCTCGATGCGGGCCGAACGCGCGCATTCGTGACGTGCAGCGGCGGGCATAGCCTGAACGTCGTTCCGCTCCGCGGCGACGGGGACACGCTCACCGTGCAGAACGTAGGTGTCCATCCGCGCGGGCTGGCCTTCACGCCGGACGGCAAGGAGCTGTGGGTCGCGAACATGCTGGGGAACGATCTTGCCGTCGTTGACCCGAACTCGCTTAAAATCACCCGGCGGATTAGCCTCGGCCCGACGTCGCGCAAGGATCCGAATCTGCTGGGACGCTATCTGTTCACCACCGCCACGATTGTCAAAGGCGAGCAGTTTAGCTGCAACTCCTGCCACCCCGACGGCGGAACCGACGGCATCTCCTGGAAGTTCGTTCACGTAAAGGACGCATTGGGAAGAGAGATGGATCGAAACGCGAAGGGGTTGCGCGGACATATCGCGGGTAATGGCCCCTACCGATGGACGGGGCACGAGGCGACGCTGGATAGCTTTATCGCACTCGAAATTCCGGGACTTTTGCAGGGCGGGAAGCCGACGCCCGCCGAAGTCCGTGCGCTGACCGACTATGTGGGTTCGCTGCCGCTCGCGCCAAATCCGTTTCGGAAGCCGGATGACTCGCTTACGGCCTCCGCACTTGTCGGCAAAGCGCTCTTCGAAGGCAAAGCGGGCTGCGCCGCATGCCATTCCGGGCCGAAATCGGCTCCGCTCCAGAAAGCCTGGATCGGCACCACGCCGCCGGGCATAGATTTGCAGGTTCCCCGACTGGATGGGGTCTACGACACGGATCCCTATCTGCACGACGGCAAGGCGAAGAATCTCGAGGAGGTATTTACTCAGAACAACGCGAAACATCTCCATGGAAAAGTACACGAACTGTCTGAACAGGAGATAAAAGACCTTCTCGAGTACGTAAGAGAGTTATAAGCCGCCTTCGGGCTTCCGCAAATTTCGGCCTTTTCTCATCGGGTCGTCACCCCGAGCCGCATCTGGTCAGATAGATGCGCTCCCTTTTCTCAGCCGGCTGCAGCCGGAATACACAAGGAGACTACAGAATGAATAAATTGAAGCTCGGCGGGTTTCTTGCCGCCGCCTGTCTGTTGACAGTCACCGCCTTTGCCGCCGTCAAATCC
>JANXLO010000090.1 GCA_025355115.1 Chthonomonadaceae bacterium | reverse complement strand
TCCGCCATCGCGATGCGGGTCTTATCGCGCCGTGCCGCGAGAATAGCTGCTTCGTTAACGACATTCATGATGTCCGCTCCGGTAAAGCCGGGAGTGAGCTTCGCCAGCGTGTCCACGTTCACATCGTCCTCGAGAGGCTTGCCGCGCAGGTGGACCTTGAAGATCGCATTGCGGCCCAGCACATCTGGGGCATCGACGACCACGCGGCGGTCGAAGCGACCGGGACGGAGAAGCGCAGGATCGAGGACATCTGGCCGGTTGGTCGCGGCGATCATTATGACGCCCGCGTTGGGGTCAAACCCGTCCATTTCGACCAGCAACTGATTGAGTGTCTGTTCGCGCTCGTCGTGCCCGCCGCCAAGTCCGGCGCCGCGCTGTCGTCCAACCGCATCTATCTCATCAATGAATATGAGTGACGGCCGGTTGGACTTGGCGGTGTCGAAGAGATCACGAACACGGCTGGCTCCGACCCCTACGAACATTTCCACGAAGTCCGATCCGGAGATGTGGAAGAACGGAACGTTGGCTTCACCCGCCACGGCCCGCGCAAGCATCGTCTTGCCGCATCCAGGAGGGCCGAGCAGAAGGACGCCCTTAGGGATTTTCGCGCCGAGCGCCTGAAATTTTTTGGCGTTCTTGAGGAACTCCACGATCTCCTGGAGCTCCTGCTTGGCTTCATCGACGCCAGCCACCTCCTCGAACGTCACCTTGGGAACGGAATCAGTGAGTCGTTTGGCTTTGCTGCGACCGAAATTGAGGGCTTGATTGCCGCCTGACTGCGCCTGCCGCAGGAAGAAGATCCAGAACAGCGCAAAGAAACCGATCGGCAAGAGGACAAACGCGAGAGTGGTCTGCATGCCCTCGCTCAGGAAAGGCCGCTTGAACTCAAACGCGACGTGATGCGTATGCAGCGCCTCGTACAGTTTGCTGCGAGACTCGGGCGCGTCCGGCAGAACGACTGTGGCGATCTTCTGATCACCGGGAATAGGCTCCTTGCCCGGTCTCTGCTGGATCTCCAGCTCATCCTTCTTAAAGACCAGCTTCTCCATCGATTCGGGCGCTGTGTCTATGCGATCCAAAAGCTGCTGATAAGTCCACGTCTCCTGGGAGCCACTGAAGCCGTTCAGCGCGTTTGATTTGAACAGCGCGAACAGCAGGGCAACGACCCCGATGAGCATAAGATAGCGAATTGCACTATTTCCCGTCTTCAATACGACCTCCTCCGGCGTCGCCCGCAGCGCGACACTGGCAGTTCCCTAACGCCATACATTATAGCACAACGTCTGCCCGTCCCGTTTCCGTTCCACTGTCGGGAGTGTATGGTGTCCATGTCACAAGAATATATCCGCCGCCTTCCGTTTCCCTATCGGAAGGGCTCACTGTCTGCTCTCCAACCCGCACCCCGAGCACCGCGAGTACGCGGTCATTCGCATCGGCAAGCACAGGAACTCTGTGCCGAGCTGCGCCGGAAATCCTGCAATCCGTGAACAGATCCTGAAGCTTTTTGGTCCCGTCCAAACCTAGAGGACGCATTCTGTCCCCGCTCCGCCAAGATCGCAATGTCAGAGGCAACGCATGATCGGATTCGCGGAGCAGCAGGCAGTTCTCTCCGGGCCAACCTCTCTTCCGGGCAGACTCCATTGTGGGCACTTGGGCGGTTTCCGCTATGATGCCAGCCGCCTCTATGATCAGCGTGCCTGGCAATGGCAACTGGCGGCTCCAGGGAAGAGTCTGGGAAGCCGGGGCAAGCAGCCAGAAGCGCAACTCGGCGAGCGTGAGCCCAACGCACACGGATGCTCCATCACCTGATGGGAGCGTGAAAACACTGAGTTGCGACGTTGCGGCTGCTGCCAGAACATTCTCGACCATCTCCATCCCGATGTCCTGAAGACTGCCCCTCACTTCAGCGATTGCACCCCGGACGACTCGGCGTTGCAGCGCAAGCGGGAGAGCTCTTACAGCGGCAAGATCGAGACGTAGTTCATGTGAGGATCGCGACAGAACTGTTCGTTGCAAGCTATGGCTGGCTAATTCGTCGAGCAGTCGATTATCCGCCTCCGCAAGCGTTGAAAGCCGCAGGAGCGAATCACCTATGCGTTGGTTGTAGTACGTTGCCAGGTGAGGCAGCAGTTCCGCGCGCAAACGGTTCCGGCTATAGTCCGGCTTTTCGTTGGAGGAGTCGATGCGTGGAAACAGGGAGTGTCGTGCGCAGTAGGCCTGCGTCTCACTCCTCGATACGTGCAGAAGAGGGCGAACTAGAGGAGGATCCAGCGTTGTCATTCCGGCCAAGCCCGCAAGCCCGCTGCCTCGCAGGATATGCTGGAGCACGGTCTCGATCTGATCGTCCTTGGTATGGCCGAGGGCGATCAGATCTGCTCCTGTCTCGTCTGCTGTTTGACGAAGAAATGAATGTCGCGCAGTGCGGGCTCCGACTTGGGACGAGACGTGGAGCCGCCGACTCATCGCTGGAACGTCTGCGACTTCGCACCGACAGGGAACATCAACCGAGCGGCATAGCTGCTCCGCATACTCGGCATCACCCTCCGCCTCAGCGCCTCTGAATCCGTGGTTGAGATGCGCCGCCGTCAGCTTCAACTCCCATTCAGCGCGCATCCCTGCGAGCGCGTGCAGCAGAGCCGTCGAATCCGGCCCGCCGGACACTGCCACAAGAACAGTCTGCCCTGCCTTGAACAGACTGTCGCGCACGACGGTGCGGCGCATTGTCTCGACCAGCTCTCCCTGATGACTCTTCATGCCTGCATTATAGCCGAACCGCAGAAGAAAGTCTCGCACTCTCGCAGCAGTTGATGGCGCACTGGAAGCCTGTCATTCACTTCGCCAGCGCATTCTCATCAGCCGGAAAGTGAGAGGCAGCCATCTCCGCTTTCACACGGTCGGCGGCATCACCCATCCTCTCACGGCTTCTCGTCCAGGCGGGCAGGAAGGGGATGAAGACGAATCCCACTACGGTTAATGCGAATCCGCTCCACTGTCCATAGATCCAGCCATGAGTGATCGTGTGTCCATGTGCGGGACCGAAGAATTCATAAAGCGAGCTCCCAATCTTGTTGCTCATCGTCCCTGCGAACGCGATCGTGGCTAGCACCAATCCGTAGACCGTACCCTCTATGCCTGGGGGACAGGCGCGCGCCGCAAGAGTATAGAGACACAAGCCGTAAATAGTCCCGACCATGGTGGCTAATCCGAGGAACATCTGCGCGGAGTGCGCATCTCTCACCTGAAGCTGGCAGAGATAGCCGAGTGTATCCATGATCCAAGCTCCCCAGACGAGCGCACTGATCGGCAGCCGGCGAGAAAACAGACCGAACCCTGCGATGGCGACTAGTGCCCCCATTGCCTTATATATCCCGAGGTCGCCGATGAACTGCGGCGAGAATTTCAAGGCATCTTGCTCGAAGTATATCTCTGCAAGGTTCAGGCCGGGGGTCAGTATGAGGTAGAAAACATAGGCCACTATGACCCATAATCCCTGTGTCGCGGCGGCTTTGCGCAGCGCCTGCGCAGTCTTTGCTCGCTCTTGAAGTTTCCGTTCTGCCGAATCCCTTCGCGCTTCATCGACCTGAACGCTGGAAGTGACTGCCTGGCGTTTCGGTTCAACCATAAGGCCAAATAGGGACCCGCGAGCAAGGCTAAGCAAAGCCGCCAGCATAAAGACAGTCGCATACGACATTTTCTCTGCCGCATACCCGCCTAGGTGACTCGTAAACGCCATCTGCATTATGGCTGGCACGAACATGAGAGTTGATTGCAGGCGACCGAACGAGCCTGTCATGTTACCGACGGCGACCATAACTGCATTTGTCATGACCCAAAGCATTATGCCGCCAGATGCCGTCAGAATTAGCAGTCCTACCACTGTAGCGTAGTGATAAGTATGGAGGAAGGAGAGGCAGCAGAAGCCGAAGGCATCAAGGAGCGCTCCAAGCACGAAATAAGAGCGACGATTGAAGCCAAACAGCGGAAAGAGATCAGCCCACGCTCCCACGAATGGCTGAAGGTAACTTGGGATGCCGACCAGAATGTGAAGAGTTCCCACATCGCCTGCACTCAAATGCAGCTCTTGCTTGAAGAGCAGTGCCAGCTTCTCTCCTGTCAGAGCTCCAATGAGTTCGGTGATGAAAATGGCTAAGGCTACCAGGAGTGCAGTGCGCAAAGCCTGATTTTTTGGTGAAATTTCCGAAGAGGGGGCGTTGCTCATGAGGGTCATGGCGTCTCCAGAGGGGGTCTGTATTTTTGCGCAGACAGCGGTGCAGCACGGAGTGGCACAACAGCACAGAGACCTGGCTTTCAACTACGCCGCCCGCTACACTCCGTGACAACACAAATGAGCCTTCCATTCACCTGCAATGAAGAAAATCGGAAAACTTGCACATTATACTGTACTTCCCGCATAATGAGCAGAGCTTTGGGTAGAAGGGATGCCGCGAGCGAATGTCATCACCGAGTATGAGTCATGCGGAGTACAGCCGTCGTCTGGAGGAGCGCCGCGTAGCGGTTCAGGGACTGTCCCATCGCCATATTGTCTTTGGTCGTGCCCGTACGGCGACTTTCCTTGGTATGATAGTGCTGGGCTGGCTCGCATGGCACGATCATCTGTTCTCCGCCTGGTGGCTGACTCTTCCCGCCGTCATGTTCATAGCGCTTCTTGTCGGGCACGATAGGCTGCTTAGACTATTGGAGAAGGCAAAACGAGCGGAGGAGTTTTACGATCAGGGTCTGCGTCGAATGGGCGACCGCTGGATAGGCATGGGCGTCAGAGGTGAACGGTTCGTGACTGCCGAGCATCCGTACACATCCGACCTCGACATATTTGGGCGCGGATCGCTGTTCGAGCTCCTCTGCACGGCACGAACTCAGATGGGAGAGGCAACGCTTGCAGCCTGGCTCTCCGCTCCAGCAGACTCGGCCACAATTCGAGAGAGACAGAGTGCAGTGATAGACCTGCGTGATCGCCTGGACTTCCGTGAAGCGACAGGCGCAGCAGGCGCGGAGGCGCGCTCCAACTTGCAGCCGAAGGTGCTTGCCGATTGGAGCTTGGAATCTTCCGAGCCAATTTCACCGAAAGTATGGGCGGGCGTGGCCACGTTGATGGCAGTAAATATCTGTGCCGCCGTCTGGGGACTGGCGGGCCACGGATACTATGCGCTGATCGTCCTCGTGCTTCTGGATTGGGGGCTCTTGTTCAGACAGCGACAGGGCATACAGCAGGTGTTGCTCACTACGGACCGGCCAGCCCAACAGCTCAGCCTGCTCTCCGCTCTGCTGTCGCACATCGAGACATCGGAGTTCGACTCCGACCTGCTAAAAGATTTGCAGTCACATCTTGTGTTCGACGGCAAGCGCGCATCTATGCAGATCGCTAAGCTTCAAGCTCTTTTGGGATGGCTAAATCTGCGCGAACAGGTCTTATTCTTGCCGGTGGATGCCGTCCTTCTCTGGACGGTACAGCTGGCCTTCGGGGTGCAGAATTGGCGCGCCGCGAACGGCTCCCGCCTCATGGAGTGGATGCGAACCCTGGGCGAGTTCGAGGCTCTCATTTCGCTTGCCGCCTATGCGTACGAGCATCCTGACGACCCCTTCCCCGTGATCCTGGAGAGCGGAATCATGCTTCAGGCGACGGGAATTGCCCATCCCCTGCTTCCTCTAGAGCAGGCCATTCGCAACGATGTCAACATCGACGAGGCGACTCGCTGCTATATCATAAGCGGTTCGAACATGTCGGGAAAAAGCACCTTGATGCGCACGACAGGCGTTAATATGGTGCTCGCCCTCGCTGGGGGGCCGGTGCGGGCGGAGCGCTTTGTGCTCACCCCGATGCAGATCGGCGCGTCGTTGCGCACGCAAGACTCGCTTCAGGGCGGCATCTCACGCTTCTATGCGGAGATCCAGCGTCTGCGTCAGATCGTCGACATCGGCAAAACTCAGCCGCCGCTGCTCTTTCTACTGGACGAGATTCTGCACGGAACGAACTCTCACGACCGGCGATTGGGAGCGGAGGCCGTTCTGCGCTCCCTGTTGCGGGAGGGCGCGGTAGGTCTGCTCACAACACACGATTTGAGCCTCACGCAGATCGCCTCCGACCCTGAACTGCATGCCATCAATGTTCACTTCGAGGACACGATCACCGAGGGCAAGATGCACTTTGACTACCATCTCCGACCGGGTGTCGTTACCCGCAGCAACGCTATCGAACTGATGCGGGCCGTGGGACTCGAGGTTTGATCTGCACCGCATCGCGGTGGAGCTGCTACTCTGCTTGCGAAGCTTCGGCCAGCCTGGAACGGACGGTCTATCGCTGGGTGAGCTTTTTGGCGTCCCCCAACTCCTTCACCATCTGCTCTGCAGTCTGCACGTAAAGCGGATGAAAATGCGGATTAGTGCTGAGCGCCTGATACAGTGCAAGCCGTGCGGTCTGTGGGTCCCCTGCCTTCGCATAGATCATTCCCTTGTGGAACAGAAACAGCGCCTCCGGTGTGTTCTGGGCCAGAGCCTGCTCGATCATCC
>JANXLO010000074.1 GCA_025355115.1 Chthonomonadaceae bacterium | reverse complement strand
GCAATCTCGTCTGCCACTACGGCTTCAACTCCTACTACCTGAACGTCGGCGTCAACGTGTTCAATGTCTTCTCGCTGAACAATGCTCCCGGGGTGTCGCTTGCCGCCGCCTCGAAACCCTCGCACACTGTGATGATGGCCGACTGCAGGGGAGTGGACGGATATCAGACGCCGAGCCACCTGAGCACATACCTTCTGCCTCCATCCCAGCCGCCGGGCAAATCGGGAGCGGACTACTGGGGACGGCCGGATGCCCGCCATTCCGGGGGGACGGTCGTCGAGCTTCTTGACGGGCATGTCAAATGGTTTCGATCGGGCGGCTTCTACACGGATCAAAGCCCCATCGACGGCTGGTTTGGGCTGCAGTAGCAGCCTGCAACATTGGTATCGCAACTTTGGCTGCTGGACGCCTGTCTATGCTGCTGAGGCGGTGGTGTGGAAGCTTTGCCGCCGTAGCGCGCTGTGCTGTTACCACTATCGAAAAGAGAGGAAGTCACAGAGCTTGTCGTTCGACAACAACTTTCTTCGCTGAGGCGGGTGCGTCCCGCCGGCAAGGGGAGAGAAACTGTGTGACCCCGTGATTACGGGGTCTGTTTTATTCAGTCCCGATCGTCGCGCCGATACAGGGTGCAGACGCGGGAAACACAGAGCGCGAATGAGGTCTCTGTCCGGAAGTGAGAAGGGAGGGCGCAATGCCCGCACAAATGATAAACGCAAAATTGGAAAGCCTGCGTGAGCGGGGACGGAAACAGGGATACCTGACCGACCGCGAGCTGGCTGATACGCTTGGCAACAGCACAGACCTCGATGCGGAGGCGATTGAATCGTTCATGGAGGAGATCGAGGAGATTGGAGTGTCCGTCGTGGCGAAGGCTCCGAAGCGGGATTCCGCGGATGAGCGCGAGCCTACTCCCGACGAGCTAGAGCCCGTTGGCGAACTCGAGGAGAGCACGCAGGCGTGGCTTCGCCGCGCCGGAAAAGTCGCACTGCTCTCGCACGATCAGGAGATCACTCTGGCCCGACGCATGGAGGCTCCACGCAGCAAATTCGAGGCGGAGGAGGCGAAGAACACTCTCATCCTCGCGAACCTGCGACTGGTGGCCTCGGTGGCTCGACGCTACCTGGGGCACGGCATGCCCATCGAGGATCTGATGCAGGAAGGCACCATCGGGCTGATTCGGGCGGTCGAGCGATTCAACTATCGCAAAGGCTACCGCTTTAGCACCTATGCCATCTGGTGGATCAGGCGGGCGATCAGCCGCGCCATCGCGGACCAGGCAAGGCTTATCCGCCTGCCGGTTCACGTCACCGACACGCTGGGCCGCATCAACAAGACGCGCGGCACCCTCCGTGAGAAGCTGGGCCGGATGCCCACCCGCTCCGAGCTGGCTAGCGAGCTCAACATGACGGAAGAGAAGCTGACGGAGCTGCTCCGGGGCGCCATCGAGCCGCTGTCGCTGGAGACGCCGATTGGGGAGGAGGGCGAAAGCCGCCTTGCCGACCTGATACCGGCGACGGACGCGCAGAACCCGGTCGTGGAAGCGACCAGGGGCGCACTGCGGGATGAGATCATGCTTGCGCTGGAGGACCTCACTCCCCGCGAGCGCGACGTGATCCTGTT
>JANXLO010000072.1 GCA_025355115.1 Chthonomonadaceae bacterium | reverse complement strand
CGTCAGCAGAAGCAACGGCGCTGCCCACTCCCACTTCATTCGACTGATCGACGCTCGTTTCATGCGCGGCTCTCCCTGGCTCAGCAGACTGCTTGGCGGAGATAGCTTACAGCAAAGCCTCCCGCAAGGCAGATAGGAATTTGGCGTTTTCTGCCTGAGTGCCGATTGTCACGCGGAGGTAGGTCGGGACATGCCATGGGGTGCCGGTGCGGGTGATGATGCCCCGGTGCAGAAGGGCGGTGTAGACTTCTCGGCAGTCGCGGCGCATATCCACCCAGACGAAGTTCGCGTGAGTCGGCGTGTAGGGCAGGTTGAGCTCCTCGAAAGCCGCGTAGAAGTCACGCTTGCCCGCAGTGTTCATCGCGACTGAGTTAGCGACGTGCTCGACATCTGTGATCGCGGCCTCCGCGGCCGCTTGAGCCATCAGATTGACGTTGAACGGTTCGCGAGTGCGCTCTAGCCAGGCGGCGATGTCGGGACGCATCGCACCGAATCCGATGCGATGACCTGCCAGTCCGTATGCCTTCGAAAACGTCCGCAGCACGACGACATTCCGCCCGTCGCGAACGTAGTCCAGCCCCTGCGGGTAGTCAGGATCGGCAGTCGCGTACTCGTAGTAGGCTTCGTCCAGAACAACCAGAACGCGGTCGGGGAGGCCGTCCAGAAACCTGTCCAGGGCTGCACGGGTGACTATCGTGCCGGTGGGGTTGTTGGGATTGGTGATGAAGATCAGGCGCGTCTTTGCGTTGACCTTCGCCTTCATCGCGTCGAGGTCGTGCACCCAATCGGATGTGAGGGGGACGAGGTGACAGGGCGCCTTGTTGAGGATGGCGGCCGCCTCATAGCGCACGAAAGAGGGATCGCCCTGAATGACTTCGTCGCCCGGCTCCAGAAAGGTGACGCCGAGCAAATGGATGATGTCGTCGGAGCCGTTGCCGAAAACCAGGGTCTCAGGGGCAAGGCCTAGCTGGCTGGCGACGGCGTTGCGCAGGCGAAAACTGCTGGCGTCGGGGTAGTGGTGCATTTTCGCGGCAAGACGTCGGACAGCCTCGATCGCTTTTGGCGACGGGCCGAGCGAATTCTCGTTGCTGGCGAGCTTGATGATTCCGGTGATGCCAAGCTCGCGCTCCACCTCCTCGATGGGCTTGCCGGGTACGTAGGGAACCAGCCGAGCGATGTTCTCGGCGACCTCGGGGAACTGCAATTCAGAGAGCGGTGTCATAGCGGTCAGTGCTGTCCTTTCAGTCGTTGAAAAGCTCTTCGATCAGCCGGAAGCCCTCGGGCATGCGCGTCTTCGCCTCCGCCTCGCCGCGCTCATCGTACGGCAGATGACCGCCGCCCCGGATCGTCTTGCGAGAGTCGTAGAGCAGATAGGGGACAGGCCCAGCGGCATGGCCGCGTGTGGCGACGGGCGTTTTATGGTCAGGCGCGCAGAGCAGACGGAAATCGTCGCGCTTCCTCATGCCCTCGACGAGCGTGCCGACGACAAGCCGGTCGATGTTCTCGATGGCGCGGATCTTCTCATCAATGCTGCCCGCATGCCCGGCTTCATCGGGCGATTCAACGTGTATCCAGATGAAGTCGCACCGCTCCAGTGACTCCAGAGCGTAGAGCGCTTTGGCCCGGTAGTCGGTGTCGAAATAGCCTGTCGCTCCGGGCACATCGACGACCTCCAACCCTGTCAGTCGGCCAAGGCCGCGCACGACATCGACCGCAGAGATGACCGCCCCAGTCAGTCCGCGCACCTTGAAGAAGGAGGGCAGCTTAGGCATGCGGCCAGGACTCCACGGCCAGAGTGTGTTGGCGGGCGGTTTGCCAT
>JANXLO010000053.1 GCA_025355115.1 Chthonomonadaceae bacterium | reverse complement strand
GATGTGGCTGCCAAAACTGCTGGCGACTCAGGGGCTCTACGTCGTCGCGGTCGCACTTCCGCTGATGCCAAGCCTCTTCGGAGCCGCGAAAGATGCCGCCGACTCCGCCACGTACATCAAGGCGTTTCTGTCGCTCTATATGCCAAGGGTACTGCTGCTGCTCGCACTCGCCTTCGGCATTCAGATGTTCATCAAATATCTTAACGGGCAGGCGCGGCTTCCTCAGTACCGCCGCTTCCGCGACACGATGTCCCTGAAAATTCCCGCCTTCGGCAATCTCCAGCGTGCCGCCGCGCTCTCCGCGTTCGTCCGGATGCTCCGCCGCCTGTACCATGCGGGAGTCGCTCCGATCGAGGCCTGGGAGTGTGCGATGAACACTGCCGACAACGTAGTTCTGCGGGAGCGTCTCGGTCAATCGTATCTGATGATGCAGAAGGGGGCGTCGCTCTCCGACGCCTTCTCTGCGACAGGCCTGTTCGACAATCAGATCGAGAACCTGGTCATCACGGGCCAGCAGTCGGGAGAGGTCGTCGAGTCTCTTGACAAAGCGGCGGATCACTACCAGGAGCAGCTTCAGGCCGCGGCGGTTCGTGCTCGGCGGGTAATGTTCAGCATGGGCCTGACCACCATGCTGATACTGGGCGGGGCCGCCGTCTGCTGGCTCACCTACAGCGAGTACCAGGGAATGTTCAAATATGCATTCCCCGAGGACGGCTTTCTGCCGCTCTTTTAGGAAGGGACAGGCGCCATGCCTCAGTTCGTGTTTCGAGCCACCGACCGCATGGGCAATACGGTGGATGGCAATGTCGCCGCCGATACTCAGGCGGACGCTCTGAGCAAGGTCCGCGAGATGGGCTACCGGCCGCTTCAGGTGCAGCCTGCCGGGTCCGCATCCACTGCAGCCTCCGCTCTGAACGCCACCCAGCCTATTCCGGGCCACCCGTCGAATGCCGCTACGATGGCCATGCCCAACGCGGCCGCCCTCGCCGCGACTCAGCCGATCCCCGCCCCCGTTCGCCCTCGCCTCATCGATCTTTCCTCCTCCGTGGAAGAGATCGCTGCCTCCTCGGCGGCTCAGCAGGGGGCCTCCTCAAGTGAGGCAGGGAGCAATCTGGGGGTCTCTGCGGAGGGCGAGCATCTCGAGCCCTGGGAGCGCAGCGTTGGCCTTAACGACCTCGCCAATGCCGACATTGCCTCCGCGACACACTCCGACGGGGCGCAACCGACGCAGGCAATGCCGCCCGGCGGGCCGCAGCCCTTCACGGCTACGCACTCCGCGCATGGGGTCGAGGGTCCCCGCGCCTCCTTCGGCTCGGAGGAGGATCGCCACAAGCCGTTCAGCAGGCGATTCAACGAGCGAGTCATCTATCCCATCTTCTCCGGAGTGGTTCTGAAGGATCTCGCTCCCTTCTACCGTCAGTTCGCTACTCTCGTCGGCGCGGGCATCCCGCTCTTTCAGTCGCTCGTCGCGCTGGAGAGCAGCACCAAAAACCCGAAGCTCAAGGAGATCGCCCGCGCGGGACAGATGCAGGTGCAGAAGGGCGGCCGCTTCTCCGATGTGATGGCGGAGTATCCCTGGATATGCTCCCAGATGCAGGTCGAGATCGTCCGCGCGGCCGAGGAGGGCGGAATGCTGGACACCTCCCTGCGCCAGCTCGCCGACTACGTTGAAAACGACCTGAGCATTCGCCAACTTATCAGCCGCGAGACGATCTATCCGAAGATCGTGATGTTCGTCGCGCTGATGCTCCTCGGTCGACCAGGCTTTTTCTTCGGCACAATGGCCATCGTTCGCTTTGTACTGGGCGGGATGGGCAAGGACGAGTATACCGGCCTCAGCTACCTCGGAGATACCCTGGGATTCGGCCTGCTCTGTCTGTTTCCCTTCCTGGCAATGGTGATCGCGTTCAGGCTCTATCTTTTCAACTCCGCATCCTTCCGCGAGGCTTATGACACTTTCAAAACCAGCATTCCCGTGTTCGGCGGGCTGGTGAGAATGTTCGCTACCGCCAAATTCTGCCGCACATTCGCGGCGCTCTATCGAGGAGGCTTCCCGATGGGCAGCGCGCTGCAGATCGCAGGGAATGCGAGCGGCAATTTCGTCCTGCGCAAGGCGGCCTATCGCGCCGCGCTTGCCGCAGATCGTGGCGGCATGGTGGGCGATTCGATGGCAAGCTCCGGCTTTTTCAACCCGCTCACAGTGGATATGTTCCGAACCGGGGAGACGTCCGGCAGTCTCGACATGATGGTGGACAAGATTGCCGACTACTACGAGGCGGAAGCAAAGACCAAGGCTCATCAGGCCGCCATCATCTTCGGCACCGTCCTGTTCCTGATCGTCGCCATTCTCATAGCCGTCCAGGTAATCAGCCAGTACGGCGGCCTGGCTCAGCGAGAAACGACGGTGCCGGAGTAGAGGGGATACTTTGCTGACGGTGACGCAACGCATGCGCCAG
>JANXLO010000026.1 GCA_025355115.1 Chthonomonadaceae bacterium | reverse complement strand
GGTTGCATCATCCGCGCCCGCTTCCTGAACCGCATCCGAGAGGCCTATGACACGGCCCCAAACCTGCCGAATCTTCTGCTCGCGCCCTACTTCACCGACGCGGTGAAGAACGGGCAAGCAGGTTGGCGCAAGGTCGTCGCGGAGGCCGCCTATCTCGGCATTCCTGTTCCGGCATTCGCCTCTTCGCTCGCCTACTACGACGGCTACCGTAGGGAGCGCCTGCCCGCCAACCTGATTCAGGCGCAGCGTGACCTCTTCGGAGCGCACACTTACGAGCGCGTCGATAAGCCAGGAACCTTCCACTCCACCTGGGGCTAAACGGGAGAACGAACGACGAATTCCCCTCTCTGCCATATGGAGAGGGGAATTTTTGTACAGGAACACCGCTGCATTTTGAAATATCTGATTGTCAATGCCGACGATTTCGGCTACTCGGAGCGAGTTAACGCCGCCGTGCTGAGGGCGCATCGCGAGGGAGTTCTGACCAGTGCGAGTCTCATGGTCGCGGAACCTGGTTTCGAGGGAGCTGTCGCGATGGCGCGCAACTGCCCCGCGCTCGGCGTAGGGCTGCACGTCGCCACAACCTACGACCATCCGCTGTTGCCCGCCTCCGAAATCCCGCAACTTGTAGGGAGCGACGGCAAATTTGGGCGGGATCCCTTTCTTACCGGGCTGCGGTACGCCTTCTCTCGGTCAGCCCAGCGGCAGCTCCGACGCGAGATGGAGGCGCAGTTCGCTCGCTTTGCCGCCACGGGCCTGCCCTGGTCACACGCCGACGGCCATCAGCACTTCCACCTGCATCCGACCGTCTGGACGATTTTCCTCGAACTGTGCGCACAGTTCGATGTCCGCCGCATCCGCCTGCCCCGCGAAGCCCTGAGTCTGCACCGAAGCGTCGGAGGGCAAACCCCGCCGTTCAACACTTTTGCCGTCCTCTTCCTCCAGCTTCTAAGCAGGCGTTGCATGCGCCTGCTCGAGAGCCGTCGCGCCACCGAAGGCAAGCCATTTTTCGTCTGCGATCAGGTCTATGGGACTTATCAGACCGGGAACATGACGACCGACTACACGCTCCAGCTTCTAGAACGAATTGATTCTCACTCCACGGAAATCTACTTTCATCCGGGCGCGCCTCATGCGCGTCTCCTCCCTCCGGACGAGCGCAGGGACGGCGTGGAGGATGTGGAACTCGCCGCGCTGCTCGCGCCCGCCGTCCGCGCCCGCATTGAAACGCTCGGGTTGCGACTCTCCACCTACGCCGAAGCCGAGCGGGCAGCGCAGGAATCCACGCTCGCCAGGGCGAAATAGCCTCCGTGAAAACGTCTTCAGCTCTTACACGTAGATAAAGATGATTTCGCAGTGAAGGGAAAGAACACTCGATGCGTGTGATACAGGCTGGCGTGGGCGGCTTCGGGGGAAGCTGGCTCGGAGCCGTAAAGGACTGCCCCGGCTTTGAGCATGTGGCCCTGGTCGACCCCAGCAGATTGGCCCTCGATGCCGCGGGCGATGCGACTGGCGTACCGCCGGAGCGCCGGTTTCTGCTTCTAGAAGACGCTCTGCGCTCCGTCGAGGCCGATGGATTCATCAACGTGACCCCTGCGCCATTCCATGAATCGACTACGCTGGCAGCGATGGCGGCGGGGCTTCATGTCCTGGTGGAGAAGCCGATCTCGGACACTCTGCCCGGCGCGCAGGCGATGGTTCGCGCGGCGAAGGAGCACGACCGCGTCCTCATGGTCACTCAGCAGTTCCGATATCAGGATCAGCCTCGAACCATTCGACGCCTGATCGCGGAGGGCGCCATCGGCGCCCTCGATCACGTGGTGGCGGAGTTTCAGCTCCACGGGCTGCTCTTCGGGTGGCGCCAGACCATGACCCACCCCTTTCTGATGGATATGGCGATCCACCACTTCGATATGATGCGCTACCTGCTCGGCTGCAACGCGAAGCGCATCATGGCGCAGACCTGGAACCCGACGTTCAGCAACACGAAGGGAGATATGAGCGCGTTCGCCTGGATCGAGTTCGAGAGCGGCGTCCGTGTCAACTACACCGGCTCGTTCGCCTCGCCGGGCCAGGACACGGGCTGGAACGGTCGCTGGGTCTTCACAGGTTCGCACGGCTCCCTGGTCTGGAATCCGCACGACGACTGGGGACCAATTCGCCTCTTCCGCGAGAACGCAGACCCCTCGCAGTATCACGAGCAGCACTTCTTCACGCCTTTGCCCGAGCCGTGGGGCGAGCCGGTTCAGGCCTCCTCCATGGGCCCAACTGGCCACCACTACGACCTCTACCACTGGCGCGCCTGTATAGAGCAACAGGTGGAGCCCGAGACAAGCGGCCGCGACAACCTGCACACCCTCGCGCTGGTGCTGGCCGCCATCGAGTCCGCCGACACCGCAAAGCAGGTGGAGGTCGACAACGACATCG
>JANXLO010000715.1 GCA_025355115.1 Chthonomonadaceae bacterium | reverse complement strand
GTATCGACCGACCGCCGACTTTTACGACGACAGGTCCTGCCGTCCACCCCGGCACGCGGACATGCAGAGCGAAGCGCGTCGGCTTCACGGTATGAACCGTCAGCGCGGTGCTGTCGGTATCCGGGAAGGTCGTGGTCTGTTCGACGGTGACAGCCTGCCCTTCCTGCTGCTTCCAGTGAACCCGCGACGGCGTGAAGAGATTCACATACAGACCCTGGGCGTCGTGAAAATAGATGTCGAGCGGATAGTCCGCCGTGATCTGCGCGTACGTTCCCGAACAGCAGGGCCAGGCGGAGTTGAAATAGACTTTGCGGCCTCCGGAGCGATAGTCGGAGTAGTAGAACGTTTTGCCGTCGGGCTGCATGGGCAGCGCGGCCAGCATGCCGTTGTAGAGCACGCGCTCCATATTGTCTCCGTATTTGGCGTCGCCTGTAAACCGCATCAGGTAGCGATCCAGGTTCACGTTGGCGTAGGAGCCGCACGGCGTCTCGAAGTGGTTGTCGATGCCCTCGATCGATTCGGCGAGTTTGCCCTGTCCCGCCGTCACGAAGCGTTCGCGCGGCCCCCACCCACCCGACGCGTACATCTGTGTGGTCGTCAGGAAGGTCCACGCATTCTCGATCGCCTTGAAATACTTTTCATCTCCTGTCACTTCGTAGGCTTGGTATCCGACAACGATTCCTTCATTTTACAGCCACAAGGATTTCGAGTTCAACATTCGCCAACGGATCGAAGAGCGCAGGCCAAGGATCGCCGAGGCCCAACGCGAGATTAAGGTGTATGAAATCACCGAAGAAGCGATATACGCCCCTGCTCCGGTTGTCGTCCTGCCGACCGCGACCGTGCCACCGCCTGCCGAGGCGGTTGTAATCCAAGCACCGGTGCGGCAACCCTTATCGGTGAGCGATCTGGACAACCTGGACTGTTCCCCCGCCGTGCTTCTCACCGGAAGTGCAGAGGGGCTTGCCCCTCTGCCTCTTCTTTTTGTTTTTAGCGCTTACTATCCAGCACGAAAATCACAGAGATCACGACCAAGAGCGGCGCGGAAAAAATCGCGGCAATCCTCTACCGCGCCGAGGGCATCAAGCGATAGCGGTAAGACGACGCCTCGGCCAACTCTGGATCAGGGAGCGACCAAGGCCGTAAACTGTCATGACATGAGAAGGCCAATCCAGCAAGTTCAAGAATTTCCCCTAACAATTTCCGCTTCGAATAATTTTTTGCGGACCTTGAAGGAATCGTCCGCCCCAATCCCGAAATCTAGGTGCGTCGTGCGTCTTTGCCTGACGTATGCGTGTATTGCGGAAGGAAACAGCCTTGAGCCAGGAGATCGCACTACTCAAAGAGACGAACAACCAGATCGCCGTGCGTCATGGCCTGCCCCCTGTAGGCTCGACGATGATCAATCAGTACGGCATCGAATGGCTGGTGGATGGACATGTCTTCGTCCCAACGCTTTCCACGCTGGCCCGTGGAACCAATCTGGAGGAAGACGATCCCCGCGACCTCTATCCGGTAATCTTGCCGCAGAACCTCTCACCCCGACTGACCAACTTCATTGCAGAGACTGACCGCTGCACCAGCAAAGTCATCATGCCGCTCGATACGCTCCCTTACCTTCGCCCTCATTCGGCGCACCCCTATGGACATTGGATAGACGGACTGGACAGTCCACATCGTATTCTGATGTTTCTGGACGCGGCGCACGCTCACGAAACCATCATCGCGCATGAGATCGGCCACATCTGGATTGATGTTGTAGAAGATTGTGAAGACTACCGTATCTTCAAAGATCTCAGCGATACTGCCAAAGTACACCAGTGGACGAACCTTCAGTCTTTCGTGCTCGACAACAAGGTTAATGAAGTCTTGCGAGAAAAGGGCTTTGATATGAGCGTGATTGAGAATGATGTCGAAGAATCGCTCATGTCGTTTGCGGCTGCCATTCGATCAGGGTATCGACCTCCCACAGCTCGTGAAGCCGCCTTCGTCGCCTCGACGCTGGCAACCGCGATGCTCGACTACGAGACCGGAGCGCAGAACGCGTTGCAAAGCCTGGATATGGCTTCAACAGTTTTCCGTCAGGATCTGCCGGATGTGTATGAACTCGCCTGCCACTTATCAGCAAGTGTACGTCGGCACGGTTATGCCGACCGGGCGAGTGTCCGCAAAGCAGTCGATGCGTGCGCCCTGCTTGCGTTTGCCTTCGTCGGTGACCCGCTCGACCTCGACACAGATTTCGTGGAAGAGGTGCCGACCGAAGACTATAATGACAAGTACCCGGAGTACTTTCCCGGAATTCCAGTAGCCGCCAAACTGGAAATAGCCCGAGCGATGGCACGCTTGAAGATACCAGGAGGTTCCGAGTGTCGCCTGGAATATCTTTCGACTGGAAGTGCGCAGGTAAAGTTCTGCCAACCATCTGGAGACTGGACAGAACCCGTTCTTCTGAAAAACTTACGTCGTTTACCACAGTCTGCCGCCTTCGCAGGCAGCAACCCTATGCTACAGAGAGGACGCCCAGCGATGAATAGGTCTATTCTTTCCCCGGCTCCCGATCATCACCCTTCCTTACCGCCCTCCGGTAAGGTTACAGGACGACGCACCTATGCGCCAGGGCTGGCAGTATTCCTCAGTCGAGTGAGGCTAGAAGAGCAGTTAGGCGGCGAGCATCCTTATGGCTATGCCATGAATAATCCGGTTAAATACACAGATCCTTCTGGTTTAGGGCCAGACCCAGGAGTTCCAATCATCCCCTGTCCAGCTAGTGTTGCCTTGGCAAGGAAAAATCTTTGCGCTGCATTAATGGCTGCTGGCGAAGCAGGAATGGCAAATACGGGATGCCTCACTCATAACGGATCATCCTCAAAACAAGCTCGATGTTTGCTTGATTGGTGTGGTCCGCAGGGAGGCAACGTTTACTGTGTGCCAGACACGGCTCCAATTTGTAATATATCTGGGCCGCGCTGTGCATTCTCATTCGGCCCAGGTGGGGAACAGAATCCTGGAAACCATGTGTACCTATGTATGCCCCGCCAACAATCACCTGCCTGCGGTTATGGAGGCCCAGGTAAACCTTGCAGTTCTGCATTGCGGGATTCGATCTTGCATGAAATGATCGGAAATTGTGGTAGCCAGCATACGGGCGGAAACGCTCACGGCTATCCTGACGTTTGTGAAAACAGAGCTGAATGTTTATGCGGTCAACTTCACATATAAACGGCGCATTCTTGGTAAGTGTGTCATTTAACAGAAGTCCATTTTCTATAACGGGGGGTTGGCGGTGGCGACTTCAATCTTGAAATTAAGCAAGATGCGGCTGACTTTAATAGGACTACTGACGTTGTTTGCGCTGACAGTCTTAGCTTACACAAGCAACAAAATAGCAGGCAAGACTGCGATTCACCTACTCCCTGTTAGAAGTTGGAGTTTTAGTACCCAACCAATTACACTCAACCTGTGTGGC
>JANXLO010000699.1 GCA_025355115.1 Chthonomonadaceae bacterium | reverse complement strand
CGAGGTCGAGATCACGCTGAGTTACAACGCCGTCGCCATCCACGTCTTCGGGGCCGGTTGAGAATTGACCCATGTGGGACGTCACCCACATCACGTCCTTCATGTCGATGACGTTGTCGCCGTAGGCTACCAGCGCGCCGGTCGCATCCAGGATCGGGTTGCAGTCTCCAGCAAAGAACAGTGGGCTGATGGACTGCCCGCTGTCCTGACGCAGGTTGCGGATAATCTGGCTGAGGAACCCCGTCGGCTTCACACGGACGTCGAACGCGCCGGACGCCGAGGTAAGCATCGTGAGCCAACCCGACGCGTTCAAGTTCTGCTGTCGAATTTCCAGTGCGGTCGGAGAGGTCAAGCCTGCCATCGGGACAGTCCCGGGGAGGAAGAACTCCGCTCTTACGCCTATCTTCGAGCGAGAACCGCGATAGTTCTGAAGCGTCAGATAGACGATGTAGTTTTGATTGTTCCCCGCCCTGAGCTGCCACATGCCTCTGCCGAAGGTGGCGACATTCAGGAAGCCAGTAGAGGGCACATAGTTAAGGGCCATGACGCGGGTGTCGGAAGGAAAGCCCAGGCCAGAGCCAGCATCCTTCCAGGTGACGCCTCCGTCGTTGGTAATGAAGAGGCCGAGGTCGGTGCCGACGTACAGTTGCTGCTCGTCGTCGTGGGGGGCGATGGAGATGGCGTTGGCACTGATGCGGGGCAGGTTACCGCTGATATTGATCCATCGTGGATTGCGGGCATCATCACAGCGCCACACATGCGGAAAGTTGCCGCTGCCAGCGAGCACAACGTAGATGCGATTTGGATTGGCCGGGCTGATGACTATCTGTGAGACGGGACGCCGTGGCAGTCCACCATCTATTCTCGCCGCTCCTGCCCAGACAAAGCCGCTGTCCGTGCCGACATAGATTACTCCGTTGACACTCGGGGCGATCGTAGTGATGAAGTTGACGGCGGTCGTATCAAACGGGGCGGGGTCACCCACCATTCCACGCGCGCAGTACTGTGTCGCACCTTCGACCCAGGTGATGGTGCCAAGTGTAAGGGGGGCCACCGGAGGAACGTGGGTTCCCGTGTAGAGGAACTGAGTTCCGGTGTAGATGATGGTCGGCGTAACGGGATCCATCGCCAGATAGGTGAAAAAGCCAACGACATCATTCGCATAAGTCGGCGTAGCACTGCCCTTCGTGACCCAGTTGTCGTCGGTCATAATGATGCCGCCGCCCTGGAAGGTGCAGTACTGATTGAGGAATCCACGCTTGGTCGGATCGTTGTTTAGCGGATCCGTCTGGTTCATCAACGTAGCGAATCCATCGCCCGCGCCGGGATTTGTCCAGTGCAGGGGATCGCCGTCCAAATGTGGGGTTGAGTTGTCCTGCGTTCCGCCTAATAGTTGGTAAGGATCGGTGGGGTGACTTGCGACCGCGTAGAACTGCGAGATATTCAGGGTGTTGTTTAGCCCGGTGAACACGCTTGAATTCAGCTGAGGATTATAGACGTAGTGATAGACGCCACCGTCGTTGCCTATCAGCATATCGTTTTGGTTCCTGGGATTGACAGCGAAGGAGTGCTGATCGTTGTGGGTAAGCGCTCCATTTGTCGTCGTCTGGCCGATGGAGTTGAACTGTCGTCCGCCATTGATCGACTGATAGATGTCAATCAACCCTATATAGACGACATCCGAAGAGACGGCTCCGGGGGGAACCGAGGCGCTCCCGCTGGGGTAGAGGGTGCGCACGGAGGTGTCGATATGGAAATCGTAGAAGGCCTGGCTCCAATCCGCATTGAACGGGAGAGGATTGAGAAGCTGCTTCCATGTGGCCCCGCCATCCGTCGTTTTATCGACGCCGGTCTGAGGGTCACTGAGTACGTAGACAGTTTTCGGATCCAGGCGCGAAGCGGCCACATCCACCCGGAAATGAAAATTTCCAGATGCGTCGAAATTGAAGGGGATTGACAGTGACAGCGTCCAGGAGATTCCGCGGTCTACGGATTTGTAGATGCCCATGCCATCGCAGCTCGCGAACAGCGTCTGCTTGGTGAAATCTGCGTTGGCGTCCAGAACGATGTTTCCGAAGCTAAATCCGCTCTGTCTAAGGGACCAGCTCGCGCGGTCCTTTCCTCCGGTCGTGGTGCGCCAGATTCCGCCGTTGTTGCCGTTCGGATCGGACCCGGTCGCGACGAGGATCGTCTTTCCGGACGGGTCGGACGGGTCGATGACAACTTTCCGCACCGTGTGGGAGCCAAAAATGTTGTTGCCGACATTGTTGGGAAGGTCGGTGCCCAGCAAAGTCCAAGTGTTTCCGCCGTCGAGCGACTTCCAGAGTCCGAAAGCGAAGGAGTCTCCGCCGTCATTATCGCCGGTCCCTGCATAGACGATGTTGTGATTCAGAGGGTCTATGGCAATGGAGTTGACCGATTGACCGGGCAGGGAGTTGAATTTCGATGTCCAGTTGACGCCTGAATCAGTGGTTTTCCACACCCCACCTGCCGCGGAGCCGAGATAGTAGGTGCCAGAAGTGATTGGATCGAAGGCAAGGGCATCAATGCGCCCGCTGACGGACCAGGGACCCCAATATATGCGGTAGGGGGGGTCGAGATTGTTCGGCCCAAGATTTTTCCAGAAGAGGGAGGAGGGCAGCGCTGCGGCCTGGACGCTCGCGGGAGCGTAAGGCGCCTTTGATCCCCGTCCGAGGATATCGCTGCTGGTAGCAAGGGGGATGGTAGTAAGCTGTTGTCTGGCGAGGTCATTCGATGCAGAATCGATGGTATCGAATGGAAGGGCATGCATCCGGAGATAGTGCAGTCGAGCAGCTAGGGGATCAGAGGCGTTATTGGGAAGCGGGTGCATCGAGTCTCGGGCCTTGATCAACCGGAGCAGCCCGCTGATGGAGTTGTAGGGTGCGAACGGGGTTGGATTGCTCTGAGCGATGGCGAGCGAAGGAAGCAGAGCCAAAGTCGAGGCTATGGCAACTCCTTTGAATAACGTGTCGAAACGGAAATTTGATTGCTGCATACAGGGTTCCTTCCTGCGAAGAACAGTTACTCGATGCATCTCCCGCGTGAGGGGGCAACGCCGCGAGAAGAGAGCGAGAACGACTTCCTTGTGCCATGGAGGTTGGAGGAATGTAGTCCCCTTTAATTTACCTGCAAACGAGGAGATTCCTGCTGTCGAGGGAAGTTTTTTTTCGGAGACGAGAACTTTTTTGCGCGGCAGTCGTATCGGGGCGTTTATCAGAAGAGGTCGAGAGAGGTCTGAGCTTGATGCGGGAGGCCCTGCGCGGTCGGTTTGGGGATGAGACGGTCGAACTCGCCTGCGAACCCCTCCTCGAGGCGCCGGGCGAATTTGAACAGCTTATCCATATAGTAGCGCACGTTTTCGTCGCCTGCATACTCCTCGCGCAGGCCAAGTTCGCCATTGGCTTTTTCGTAGACAGAGAGGTAGTCCCCCACGGATACGTTGCGGGCGATGGCGGCAGATCGTCGCTTCTGTTCGCTCTGGAAGGTCTTCTCCGTGACCCGCTCGCGTCGCGCCAGATCATCGATGGGGATGCGCCGTTGAAGCAGATCATCGATGGTCTGAGCATAGATGGCCGCGACCCCTTCGCGATCGTGCTTCAGCAGGCAGTCGATCGATTTTTCCAGAAAACGCCGCCCGTAGCGCTCGTCCGCCCGCGATCGCAATGAGGCTCCTTTATAGATGCGCTTGCCGCTGTAGCCCACCAGTACGTAGTTCTTTGTTTTGAGGGAGAGCATGGATGCGAAGCGGCCGTCGAATGCCAGTCGGATGCCAGCGGGAAGGGTCGAGCCTATCTCTCTGATATAGGCGCGCTCCTCCTCCTCACTCTGCACTGCGACCGGGGGAACGAAGTAGACCCCATCCGTGTCTATCTCGACGATCGTGCTGCCATTCGCCTCCATGCGAGTAGCGACATCCAAGACGAGCTCCCGGCCCAACTCCGTGACTCGCTCCGCCGCGTCGAAGTCGTTCCAGTAGAAGGGGCCGCCAAGGTAGCCATAGAACGAGTTGATGAGCACCTTATAGGAGCCCTGCAGCCCGTCCCAATAGTGATGGTCATGCTCTGGCGCGTGGGAGGAGGATTCGGGGCTTGGCTCCGCCTCCTCCAGAGCCTCCGACTCCTGCGCTCTGCTTTTGGCCTCGAGCCGCCGCTGAGTCAGCTCGTTCAGAAGAGGCAGAAATATGGCTAGCGTGTCGTTTTTGGGGGCGATGCGATGGGTGAGCATGAGGCTCGGGTAGAGGCTTTCGACATCGGCCTTGACGATCCGATCCAGCACTCCGGTGGCTCGGACTTCGGAGTAGCCGCCCGCATACGGCCGGGAGGAGCGCATTCTCGAGACCGCCTGGCCGGACGCCAGATAAGCGCGAATGAACAGAGAGTTTATCTTCTCTCCGTTGCCCGTCACGACTACCTGCCCATAGTTGTCGGGGATCATCTGCGCCTGATAGAACTCGACCGGGGAGATCAGCTCCGCCAGCTTCCGGGTCTCGATCACATCCTGGCGAGCATAGGTGCGGACGAGCTCCGGGTCTTCTCCATAGATGCGGGCGATCTCGGCGCCCGGCAGCTCCACGCGCTGATCCTCGGCGAAGCCGAACACTCGGGCGCACTCCTTCAGCCCGTAGCTCGTGAGCGCCTGTTTCGCCCAGTCGAACCGCTGCACCACGAGATATGTGTCCACCACGTGCCTCCCATGCACATAGATGGGGACAAAGGGGCGGGAGGTGCCTCCAATGGCGTAGTTGCGCTCCTGGCCAGCCCTCGGCTCGCTGCCGTCGCGCCCTATCCCGAGGCGGACGCCGTGGCGCCTGGCGCGCGCCATGATATAGGGAAAGTCGAACCCGTAGACGTTGTGGCCTTCGAGCACATCGGGGTCTCGATCTTGAACCATCGACGCGAAACGCTGGAGCATCTCCGCTTCGTCGCCCTCGATCAGCTCGAGCAGCCCGCGAGTGTCTGACACGGCGATCATCAGAATGCGATTCGCTTCCGGCTCAGGATCGAGGCCATTGGTCTCGATGTCGAACTGCATCCGGACGATGTCGTCGAAAGTCATTCCTTTGAACAGCGTCATCCCGGATCGGATCATCGCCATTTTCGCGCCGCCGGGATAGGTCAAATGCTCCGTATGCGAGTCCCTTAGCTGAAATCGCGCCGCCTGATATTCAGTCTGGTCAGGAAACTCGGCGAGCAGGCGGTAGCCTTCGCCGGAGAGCTCGGTGTATGCCGCTCCGTTGAGGGGCGCTTCTGGGAGG